>JBAUHP010000140.1:0-28688 GCA_049680345.1 Albidovulum sp.
TGGCGCGCCCGCCGGTCAAATCGGCACTAACGCTGCCCTTTTCGACCGACAGACGCTCTTCGGGTGAGGCCACGCGCAATGCATCAGCGCTGATCTTACCGCTTAAAGAGGCCAGCACCGGTGGCCCCTTCATTTGCAAATCAAAGCGCACTGGCCCGTCAATGCTGCGCGGTGCCAGGATGTTGTTCAAGACGGCCGATTGGCTATTGCCAGACGCCACAATATCGACCTGGCCAAAATCAGCGGCGATACTGCCTGCCACCGTGGCGCTGGTCTGGCCCGGGCCGCTGCCGCTTAGCGTCAGGCTATAACCCGCAGGCGTTTGCGCAATGCGGCCCGTTATGCCCAGCTCTCCGGGAAAACCCGGCACCAGTATCGCCATATCGCGCAGCCGGGCGTCCACCCTATAGGCCCCGTCATCCCCGGCGGCAAAGGCGCTAAACTGCGGATTGCTTATTTGCAAATCAGTCAGCGTGAAGGCGCTGCCCGTCTCCAGGGCATCCACCACAATATCCGACCGGCCGCGCAGCACGGTATCGACACTGCCGGATCCGACGCTAAGCCCATCGGCCGTGCCCTTAAGCGTGAAGTGGCGCTGGCCGATGGGCCCAGCAAGCGTCGCCTCGGCGCTTAGACTGCCCTTGAAGCCGTTGCCCAAGACACCAAGATCACGAAATTCAAGCGCTGCGGTCAGGTCTTGACGATCATTCAGCAAGGTCCCGGCCACATTGGCGCGCAGCTCCGCGACATCAAGATCAAGGGCGCGCAGGGTGATGCCTTTGGTGTCACGCTTCGCCGAAAAGGTAATTTCGGACCCCTTGGCCAATAACCGGTCCATATGCGGCTGATCAATGCTAAGGCCGCGCCCATTTGCTCGGCCCTGCACATCGAAGGTTCGGGACAAAACCGCCGCTGTCCCGTCAACGGTCATGCTGATTGCCCCACCCAGCGCGCGCCCCGCAAGCGCTGAAAACCGGGCAACATCCGGTGCAGTCGCTACGGCGTCACCGCTGACCACCAGATCCAGCCCCCGATTTGAAATCGAAAAATTACCGGCCAGATCAACCCCCCCGGCGCGGACCTTGGTATTGCGCAGCATCAACGGTTTGCCGTCTTGCCAAGAAAACACCGTTTCGCCCATGGCATTGTCGCCCATGGCCATGTTCAAAGCAGGATCAGCAAGGGCAATGCCGCTTGCATCAAAGCTGACCTTGCCTGCAATACGGGCCGAACTACCCGCCGCCTTGCCCGGTTGAAGGATGTGGCCCTTACCCTCAAGCAGCAGGTTTTTGATATTTGCATCGGCGCGGCGGAAGCCCTCCAGGTCGCCCGACAGATCCCATTCATCGCCCCTGTCCACGTCATAGCGCAAAAACAGCGTGCCGTTTTGCACGAATGTCGGCTCTCCGGGCATTGGCAAAAGAATCTCTTCCTGGCCAGCCACCCCGAACCGCATGGTCAGCACAGCGGCCAGCGGAATGTTTTCTGGCGAAAGCCCAAGTCGCCCCGAAATATCCAGACCATCGGAATCCAGAACCATCCGGTTCAGATCGGTCCGCCCCGATGCATGTCGAACACCCTCCGCGTCCAGCGACAGGGTCGATCCGAAGAACGCCCGGTAATCGGGCTGAAGCAAAGGCGCGATGTCGCCTTCCAGATGCAGCACGAACTTCCGTTCACGCGGGGGCGCTGCCGCTTCTGCTTGCTGGCCCTCAAGCTTTAACGTCCCGGTCAGTCTTGGGGCGCCGTCGGTGGCCAAAGCCATATCTGTCGCGAAATCGTCGATCGAGCCAGATCCGTGCAAGGCGAATTTGGCCGAGGGGCGGCCCGGCAGATCCAGCAAGGTGGCCGCAATGCCACCTGCGGCCTCGGTTGCCAGAAGATCGATCGTCGCTTCGCGGGTGTCATTGGCGAAGGCGGCCTTTAACACCAGATCCCCTTCGCGACCATCGACACGGCGGATCGAAAAATCCGTGGCCCCCGCGCCATCGGCAAGCTCTGCCTTGGCGGCAATGGTGACCACGGCCTCTTGCCCCAACAGGGCCGCCCCCAAGATCAACCGTTCGGTCGTCAGCGCCCCGATTTTGATCGAAACCGGCAACTCTGGCAAAGAAAACTGTGTTAGATCAACGGCTTCTGCACTGTCGCCCGCACTTTCGCTGCGCGGCGCGCGCGGCAGGTCAATTTCCGCTGCCGAAAGCTCTTCCACCTCGACGCGGCCCGACAATAGCGCGGTCCTGTTCCAGCTTATCGCGCCATCGCGGATGGTGATCCAGACACCATCGGCATCTGACACCGTCAGACGGCTGAAGGTCGCGCGCGAAGACAAAGCGCCCTGAAAACCCTCAATCGTAACCTTGCGACCAAGGCCCGACAGATTGTCCTCAAGGAAGGCCGTCAGGAAATCGCGGTCATCCGCCGCGTCTTGCGCGAATACCGCAAGTGGCAAGAGGCAAAGCCAAAAGAGGGTCATCAGACGGCGCATCAAAACGATTGCCCTATGCCAACGTAAACCTGCATCCCGTCGCCGGTTGACCCCGAAACTGGCAGCGCCACATCAAGGCGCACGGGGCCAAAGCCGGTATCATAGCGCAGGCCGATCCCGGCGCCGGTTTGCCATTCGCTGGCCCCGGAAAATGTATTTCCATCGCTTATCCAGCCCGCATCATAAAAGGCCGCGGCGCCCAGATTCTCGGAAATAAGAACGCGCGCCTCACCCGAGAAGCCGACATAGCTTAAACCGCCCGACGATGTCGTTACCCCCGGTGACCGCTGCACTGACACACCCAAGGATTGAAACGGATGGCCGCGCACTGTCCCGCCGCCGCCAGAGTAGAAAAGGTAATCCGGCGGCGTGTCCAGCAGCGCCGATCCCAACACGGTGCCAAGCTGCAACCGCCCGGCCAACACAAACCGATCCCTGGCACCAAGCGCCTTATAGGCCCGCGCATCTGCGGTTAGCTGCGCACCAGATCCGGTACCCGAAAACCCAAAAAACGGCGTCAGCCCAACATCAAGATAAGTGCCCTTGGTTGGTTGAAGTTTAACATCGCGCCGGTCCCAGATCAGCGACATCGGCAGGGCCAGAACCTGAAACTCATCGCGAAAGGTCGGCCCTTCGATTGACGAGGTGACATATGAAAGACCGGCCTCGGCTGTCAGCCTGTCATTGATCACCCGCGTCAGGCCAAACCCAAAGGAGAGGCTGTCGATTTTCAGCCCCAAGATCTCAGCCCGCTCTAGTTCGGTCGATACAAAGGCCGAACTATCTGTAAACGGTGTGCCGGGCCGGTCGATCCGCGCACCCAGCCGGTATTCTGCGATGCCCGATTTCGCATCAATCCCGGTGACGACCCCATCAAGGCGAAACCGTTCTGCGCCGCCAAACAGGTTCCGGTGCAGCCAGAAGGCCGAAAGATTGGCGCCATCCGCGCTGGAAACTTCGGCCCCAAAGCCGAACCGCCGCGGCGCCTCTTCTACCAGCGTCAGATCGATATCGAGCCGGTCACCGGGTGAAAGTTCTTTGGCCTCACTGACCACAACCGAACGAAACACCCCGGTCCGGCGCAGGCGCGACGCCATTTTATCCAAAGTTTCGGGGTCGAACTCTTCACCCTCGTGAAAGCCTGCGATCTGAACGATCCGGCGCGAGGTCATACGCCCTTCGCCCTTCAGGTTCAGCTTGCCAAATGTCACCTTGGGCCCGGCTGACAGCAAGATCTCTGCGTCGATCTTTCGGGCCTGATGATCGGCAATGATGCTCTGCCCCACAATCGCCGCCTTGGCATGGCCCAACCTGCGCCAACCATCAACCCCGGCGCGCGCCGCATCGGCAATCGCGCCAGAGCGGGCAATTTTGGTATCGCCATAGGCAGGCGGCAGCTTCGTGCCGCGCGCATAAGGCTTCATTCGCGCCCTAAGGAAAGTGAAGGGCAGGCCGGGCTCAACCACGATCTTGATGTTTTTGATGGTTTGCGGCGCGTCAATTGCCGCAAAATCCGCCGCCTCCTGCCCATCAAGCAAGATGCGGATGACGCCGGAATAATAGCCTTCAGAATAAAGCGCGCCCAAAAGCCGGCCATAATCGGTGCGGGCGGCGGCGAAATAGTCTTGCGCATCGGTAACGCCATCACGTTCAGCCTGCGCCACAAGCGATGCCGCCATAAGTGTTTGGCGCAGCTGTTTACTGGCACCGGGCGTTGAAAAATCCAGCGATCCAAGTGCCAAAGCAGGCGTAGAAAGGCCGCAGACCACAGCAAGTGCCGTGCCCAAAAAGCGTAGCCTAAACACCCGCCCGAACCAGCCAGTCACCCTATTGCCCCGCACTAAACCCGACACGACGATTCTTGCAGCATTCGCAAGGCAATTGCCAGAAGCACGCGCACCCAAAGGCGTCTTTTGGCCACCAAGCACCCGACAATCGCGTTATTGTGAGATCTCGGCGCCAAAGATGGTTTCGCAATGCAGATCTAGGTAGATTTTCAGCCAGGGCGTGAATGCTTCTGGACGGGCTGCTATTTCGTGGCGCAGGTCACCAAGGCTGATCCAACGCGCATCCATCACCTCGGCCGGATCAAGGCGTAAGGCCAGATCGCGACCACTGGCCGCAACGTAGATATCCACTACCTCATGTTCGATCATAGCATTCCCGACATCGGCGCGATATTCGACCTGACCGGCATGGGCCAGCGCCAATCCCGTGATGCCAAGTTCCTCGCTCAAGCGGCGCTGGGCACAAACCTCTGGCGCCTCGTCCCAATGGGGATGGGTGCAGCAGCTATTGGCCCAAAGGCCGGGCGTGTGGTACTTTCGCATGGCGCGGCGCTGGATCAAGATGTCTTGGCCATCGGTCACAAAAACCGACACCGCCATATGGCGCAAACCACGGCGGTGCACGGCAATCTTATCCACGGGCGACAGAACGCCATCATCCCAGGCCGGTATCGGCGCCAAGGACAGATCGCCATTCACGCCCCGCTGATCACGATAGCGTCTGTGGGGCGGCGGGCTGGGCCGCTGCGCGACGGGCCGCTTCTTGGCGGTAAAGTCCCAAGAAATCGATCGTATCAAGGTTCAGCGGCGGGAAACCACCATCGCGGGTGACGTCAGATACGATGCGGCGCAGAAACGGAAAGACCAGACGCGGGCATTCGATCATCAAGAAAGGATGAAGCTGATCCTCTGGCACGCCTTCGATGTGAAAGATGCCGCCATAATCCAACTCAAGCACGAAAAGCGGCGATTTGTCGGCCTTGTTGACCGAGGTCGCCTTAAGCTTGGTGAAAACCTCATACTGGTTCGCCACGGCTCTTGCGCGCCCGTCAAGGCTGACCTGCACTTGAATGTCGGGCTGAACATCGGCACCCGAAACACCTTTTTGCGCCACGATATTTTCGAACGACAGGTCACGAATGAACTGGGCCAGCACCTGCAGCTTCAACTGTGGGGCTTCACCTGCGGCCCCGGCGTTCGTTTCTGCTGCACCATTCGCTTCTTCGGCCATAACTGTCTCCATCTGTCCCAATTTTGCCAAGCGCTCTATCAGCTTGTCGGTTTAGCCTCAATGCCGGGTCCAGCCAGATTGGCCGTCAGGGGCATCTTTTCCGTCAACTTCGGTGTATTCCGCCTCAATCACGTCGCCGTCCATGGGCGTATTTCGCGGCTGGCCAGCGGGCCCGCCCGCCATACCTGCGGCTGAAACAATGTGAAATCTTTTCGCCACCGCACTGATCGCCATGGCGCGGATGGGGCGAATCAACAACGCCAGGCCAATCGCATCGGTGAAAAACCCGGGCGTGATCATCAAAACAGCGGCGAACAAGATCAAGGCGCCATGTGCCATCGCCTCGGTCGGGTCGCGCATTTCTGACATCGACTGGCGAAACTCCAAAAACGCCAGCGCGCCCTGGCTGCGCAGCAACCACGTACCTACAAACGCCATGATAAGTATGATTGCCAATGTCGGCCAAAGCCCGATCAGACCGCCCACCTGAATGAACAGGCCGATCTCGATCAGCGGCACGACGATGAAGATAATCAATAGCCACATAGCGATACTTTCCCAAAAAACGGCCATGGTGGACTTGCCCTGACCCGTATCTTACATAAGTGGTGTATATTGAAGTTACCAACCCCTATGCCGGGCCCAATGACTGGGCTGTGAAGGATTGCCCCATGTCTAACTCTATCATCCAATTACTGGTTCTAGCCGGGATTGCGATATTTTTGATTTTGAAATTGCGCAATGTCTTGGGCACACGCGATGGCTTTGAAGCCCCGTCGCAACCGCAGCCGCCTGAAATCAAGGCCCGGCGCGGGTTCGAGGTGATCGAAGGCGGCCCGGACCGCGATATAACAGACCATGTCACCGAAGGCAGTGACGCGGCCAAGGCGCTGGCGGCGATGAAACTGGTAGAGCCAAGCTTTTCCGTCTCTGGCTTCTTGCAAGGCGCGCGTGGCGCTTATGAGATGATCCTGACAAGCTTCGCCAAAGGCGAGATGGAAAAGATCCGTCCCTTCCTGTCGCCCGATGTCGCCGAAAGCTTTGCAGCAGTTCTGGCCGACCGCAAGGCGCAGGGCCTGACAGTTTCGACCGAATTTGTCGGCCTGCGCGAACTGACGTTGCATGGCGCAGAGTTTGACCGCGCCAGTGGCGAAGGCGAGGTTACAATTCGCTTTGTGGCAGAGCTGATTTCAGCCACGCGTGATATCGGCGGCGAGATCGTCGAAGGTGATGCGAAAGTCGCGCGCAAGCAAAAGGATGTGTGGACCTTCGCGCGCAAAATGGGGGCTGATGACCCCAATTGGCAGCTTGTCGCCACTGGCGAGTAATGCCGCCCGCGTCCGAATCCCTCCCTAAGCCCTTCGCGGCGCTTGGCGGCTGGTCTGTTGATGACCATGCCGCCGCACTGGCAAGCTATGCCAGCACCGTTGATCTGTTGGGGGCTGGCTGGCCGCGTCCCGATGGCCAGCCGGCCCGCAGATTCTTTGAATGTAACTTTGCCCCACGCCCACAGCCACAAGAAGCCTTGCTGACCGGCTATTACGAACCTGAACTGCCGGGATCACTGCACCCGACCCCCAAGTTCCGTTACCCACTTTATGCCCCACCCCCAAGCCTGAAACCCGGCGAGGCCTGGCACGAACGCGGCGAAATAGAAGATCAAAATCTATTGGCGGGGCAAGAGCTTGTGTGGCTGGATAGCGCGCTAGAGGCTTTTTTGGCGCAGGTTCAGGGCTCGGTTCGAATTTGCCTGCCCGACGGTACCAGCCTTCGGTTTGGCTATGCCGCGAAAAACGGCCATCCCTATAGCTCAATCGGGAAAGAGCTTTTGCGGCGCGGCGATCTGACCAAGGCCGATTGTTCGGTCAGCGCCATTCGTGCTTGGGCACAGCACAACCCTGGTGCCGTGCCAAACCTCTTGCGCATCAACCGGTCCTTCGTGTTTTTCCGCAAGCTTGACCTGCCCGCAGGCACCGGCCCGCTTGGCACCATGCAGCGCCCGGTAACACCGATGCGCAGCCTTGCGGTCGACCCCGCCCATATCCCGCTTGGCACCCCGGTCTGGGTGGCGGCAGGCGGTATCAATCAGCTGATGATTGCCCAAGACACCGGCAGCGCCATCAAGGGCCCCGGACGTGGCGATGTGTTCTTTGGCACCGGTGCCGAGGCCGGAGCGCGCGCCGGCGCATTTCTCGCGCAAGGTCACATCACCGCGCTACTTCCAAACGGGGTACCCGCATGAGCCGCCGACCAAGGGGCCTGAACCCCGATGAACGCGACCTTTGGCACCGCATTGCCGCCACAGCCCGGCCCATGCACCCCGATCACCCGGTCCGCCCCGACCGGACCGACAAAGAACCGCCGCGCAAGCCCAAACCTGCCGCAGTTGGCGGATTTCGCATTGGCGAGACGACCCGCAAAAAACCCAAGCCCCACGATCTGGCCCCTGGGCCGGGTCAACATCTGGCGGCCCAGCCTTTGCGCATGGATAAGGGCGCTTATGACAAGATGATGCGCGGCAAGCTGAAGCCCGAAGCGCGCATTGACCTGCACGGCATGACATTGGCCGAGGCGCATCCAGAACTGATCGGCTTCATCTTGGGCGCACATACCGCCGGAAAACGCTTGGTGCTGGTGATCACCGGAAAAGGCAAGATTCGTGACGATTACGGCCCGATTCCGCAAAGGGTAGGGGCGCTACGCCATCAAGTACCGCACTGGCTTGCCGCCCCACCGCTGGGTTCCGCAATTTTGCAAATCACCCCTGCAAGCCTCAAGCACGGCGGTGAAGGTGCCTATTACGTCTATCTCAGGCGCCACCGGTGACTGTCGATGGGCCTGGCTTATTTCACGATGGCCGTCGCCGGAGAAAGCACGATCTGCGTGGCGTTTTGAACCGTAAGAACGACGCCGCCCAACAACCCGGGCCGCCCGGTCTGATCGCCCGCAAAGGCGCTGTCCACGTCAGAAATCTGCCCCAAAAGCGCCAAGAGTGCTGCGGAATTGCCAACGTTGAAATGCCCCAGCCCTGAAGAAAACGCTGTGGTGTCGATAAGCGTTACCTTCAAATCCCCCAAAGGTCCGGCATCGGGCAGGTTGCCCAACCTGTCAGGCTGCCCGGTCAGCCGCGCCGAAAGCGCCAAGGCGCGGTCTTTCTTCGAGGTAAAAATGACAAAAGGCTGCGGTAATTTGCCGACCATACGCGCCTGAGCCAGAAACACATCGACATCAAGATCGGGCGACATGAGTATGACCCCCGCAATCTTGTCCAAAAGCCGCCGCTCGCCGGATATCGCAATCTGGCGCAGGGTTTCCATGACAATCGCAGCACCCATAGAGTGGGAGACGATAACGATCTTCTCGGCCCCCGCCCGCCCGACCTCTTGCAAAAGGTCCTCGAATCCGTCTCGGGCGAAAAGCGCACTGTCGCGATCATAGGCATAGCCAAGCGGCTTGGCGCGCGAAGGCCAGGAATAATGCACCAAGGCCCCGTTCACTGTCAGATCATGGCCAAGCTGCGCCCAGCGGTAGGCGCCTTCCGCAAAGCTCGAATTAAAGCCATGCACAAACACCACGGCCTCGCGCGCTCCGTCCGGTTCTGCGCGAATGGCTGCGGCCAGATCGGCGCGAAATGGCTGTGGTCCTGCATAGGTCTTTTGATCAGTGGTCACAAATTCTGTCAGCGGGTCGGCGGCGCGGTTCTTTGCCGGCCAATCAATGGTTCCCGCTTCTCTATTTGGCGGGATAGAGATATCGAGCCGCACAAAACGTGGGTCGGGATCCCGCTGCCAGCCAAAGTTTTCGCCCGCTTCCGCATCCACTCCACGCGTCGTGCCGATGAATACCGTCTCTATCGCGCCCAAACCTGCGGCCTCAGGCATCATTCTGATTTCGCCGCGCGGGGTACAGGCGGACAGAAATGCGACAAGACAAATCAGTAATGGACGCATGATGATCCTTCTGGTGGAATAGCGGGTATATGTTTCACCCAATAGCGCAGCATCTGCGAAGAACCCAGAGGAATGGATAGGCCGGGCGCGGCAATTCGCCAGAATTCACCCCCTTTGTGATCCAGGTAAATAAGAGAGGCCCAGTGGCCGAACCGCCCAAGCGATCAAAGCCCCCCGGATTAGGTGGCTTTTCCCATTCAAGCCGCTACAAATCCTGGATTATCGCCGTCAACTGGACGATGTCTTTGCAACTGGCGATAGTGAGATGGCAAGATGACCGGAGGGCGGGATATTTCAAGTAATCAAGGCATTTCAGCGGCATTCGAAATGGAAAATGTTTCGTTTCGGCTTGATGGCAAGGATATCTTGCGTGACCTCACCCTGACCGCGCGGGAAAGTCGCGTCGGTATCGTGGGTCGGAACGGGTCGGGAAAGACGACCTTCGCCCGGGTCTTGGCCGGATTGGTCAAGCCCACCGCCGGATCTGTCAAAGTTTTGGATGTAGACGTGGCAACCGACCGTAAGGCCGCGCTCAAAACAGTGGGTATTCTGTTCCAAAACCCTGATCACCAGATCATCTTTCCGACCGTTGAAGAAGAAATGGCTTTCGGGCTGCTGCAACAGGGTCTTTCGAAACAAGTCACAGCCGACCGTGTCGCAGAAATCTTGACCGCATTTGGGAAAACCCATTGGGCCGCCGCCGCCATTCACGGTCTGTCTCAGGGGCAAAAGCAACTGGTCTGCCTGATGTCCATCGTTGCTATGGCCCCCAAGGTCATCGTGCTGGATGAGCCATTCTCCGGGCTTGATATTCCGACCCGCATCCAGCTGTCGCGGTATCTGGATAACCTGTCCGCAACCGTTGTTCAGATCTCGCATGATCCGGAAAATCTGCAAAATTACGAGCGGATCATATGGCTGGAAAACGGTGCGATGCGGATGGATGGTGAAGCGCAAACAACTCTGAAAGCTTTCGACAACCATATGAAAGAGTTGGGAGGACAAGATGATATCTCTGACCTCACCGGTTGAAACTTGGGCGCATCGCTGGCCTGCCGGGCTGAAGTTGATCTTGCTATCTGCGGCGACGATGGTTTTGTTCACGCGCCAAGACCTCGCTTTTCATGCGTCGGTTTTCGCGGGCTGCCTTGCCCTTTACGCCTTACCAGGCCAGGTGTTTTTGACGTCGGGCCTTCGGCGCTTGGCGGCACTATGGCCGTTCTTGGCCGTTATGGTGATCTGGCATCTGGTGACGGGCGACATTCTAGAAGGCGGCGTAATCGTCTTGCGCCTGTTATCCGCCGTGGCTTTGGCCAATCTGGTAACAATGACCACCCGTCTTTCACAGATGATTGAGGTGGTGAAATGGCTAAGCGCGCCCATCCGTTGGTTTGGCTTTAACACACGCGCCCTTGAACTTGGGCTAGCACTGGTTATTAGGTTCACGCCTGTTTTAGCCGAAAAAGGATCGCAATTATCGCAGTCATGGCGCGCACGTGCGGTTAAACGGGCAAACTGGCGGATTGTGATCCCTTTCACCGTCCTTGCCATAGATGATGCTGAACGTGTCGCGGAAGCCATCAAGGCGCGCGGCGGCCTATAACCCATTCAAGGAAGACCCCGATGGAACGAAAACTGGCCTTGATCGCGCTTTTTGCGGCACTGATCGCTGCACTGGGGCTGATACCAAAGCTGACGCTGGCCTTTGGTGTGCCGATCACGGCGCAAACGCTTGGCGTTATGCTTTGCGGCACGGTTCTTGGGGCAAAACGCGGTGCTGTGGCGGTTTTGTTGTTCTTGCTGCTCGTGGCCCTTGGCTTGCCGCTGTTGGCGGGCGGGCGTGGCGGTTTGGGGGTATTCGCTGCCCCATCGGTTGGGTTCTTGATCGGATGGCCCGTTGCCGCATTTGTCACCGGCCTGATCGTTGAGAGGTGGAACAATGCACCGCTGACGCTTGTGGCAAGTGTTGCATCGGTGATCGGCGGCATCGTCGTCCTTTACATCTTTGGTATCGTCGGCATGGCAATCGTCTTGAAAAAAACGTTGCCCGAAGCCGCACTTCTGGTGACGGCCTTCATTCCCGGCGATGTGATCAAAGCGGTTCTTGCAGGGTTCATAACCGCAGCCCTTGCCAAGGCGCGACCGCAAAGTGTTCTATCGCGGGTATGACCAAGACCGAGATTGAACATCTGCTTGAAAAACGCCGGTCCGTTCGAAAATATCTTGCGACACCCGTTCCGCAAGGCGACGTCGCACGAATACTTAAGGCGGCGCGCACCGCCCCAAGTGGTGCGAACCTGCAACCCGGCCGCTTTCACGCACTAACCGGCGCGCCTTTCACAGCGCTGAAAGATGCGCTTGGCGTGGCCAGCGCATCAGGGCGGGCGCCCGTGTCGCAATATTCGTACTTCCCGCAACCGATGCCTGCCGATCTTAAGGCCAAACAACGCGCGGCCGGCTATGCGCTTTACGCAGCGCTTGGGATCGAACGCAGGGACCTGCCCGGCAGAAAGGCACAGTTCGATCAGAACTACCGTTTCTTCGACGCCCCCGTCGGCATCGTTGTGACCATAGATGCGAATATGGGCAAAGGCTGCTTTATGGATCTTGGAATGGCGCTGATGGGCCTGCTTTTGGCCGCCGAGGGTATGCGCTATGCCACTACGGGCATCGGTGCCTTGGCCAATCATGCCGATGTGGTGCAAGAAACTTTGGGGCTGGATGCGGCAGAGCTGGTGGTCTGCGGCATAGCGCTTGGGCGGGCGGATATGTCGGCCAAGGTCAATCAGTTTCGAACCGCCCGTGATGATCTGGTCAGCTTCGCGACCTTTCAGGGTTTTGAAGATTAGTCGTGTAGCAGCACCGCTGTTCCCAACCCCCCCGCCGCCGCAATCGCGGCAAGGCCGTAACCCCCACGCGCCGTCAATTCGTGGTACAGCCGCACGGCATTAATCGCCCCCGACGCGCCAATCGGATGGCCGCGCGCCAATGCCCCGCCGCCAAGGTTTACGCGCGCTTCGTCCAGACCGGCGCCGTAGACGCAAGCAATGGCCTGCACCGCATAGGCCTCCATGATCTCGGCCACGCCTATGTCACCGGGGCCGATCTTGGCGTCGTCCAGCACCGCCCTTATGGCCGCCACCGGCGCAAGACCCGGACAATCAGGCCGCCCGCCCAACGTCAGCCCGCCGACAAGCCGCAGCATCGGCACATCAAGCCGCTTGGCAACCGCCTCCGAGACGACAACACAAAACGCGGCGGCATCAGCTGCAACCGCTGCATTGGCCGAGGTGATATTGCCGGTAATCGTGGTAGCACGTTTGCAAAGCCCCGGCGTCAGGTCACGCGCAAACACATCGTGTCTGACCCCCGCAATCTCGACAATCTCGGCGGCTTGCGCATCGCGGGCGGCAAGCGCCTTTTCGTGGCTAAGCGCGGCCCACCCATCTTGCGATGCGCGCGAGATGCCCAGATCTTCCGCCAACTGGTTAGCGGAACTTGCCATGTCCGGGTCACTGCTTGGCCACGGGGTAAATGCCGCCTGCTCGTAGGGCTCTGGTGCCGCGCCGTTTGCGAATGTCCGCAACCGCAAAGGACGCCGCGAATAGCTTTCCGCACCCCCCGCCACCACGATCTGCGCCCGTCCTGACCGGATCAGACTATCCGCCAGATTAAGCGCATCCAGCCCGCTACAGCATTGCCGGTCGATCGAAAGCCCCGCCACGCGTTCGGGTAATCCTGCCGCCAAAGCCATCAGCCGCGCCGGATTTCCGCCCGCACCCAGCGCATTGCCCGCGACAAGCTCATCAACATCATCAGGGGTAAGCCCGCAGGTCTGAAGGCAAGCCTTAATCACCGGTGCGGCCAGATCAAAATAGGACAAATGCGCAAAAGCGCCCGCCTTGGGAACGACAGCGGAACGTCTGGCGGCCACGATAAAAGATGCAGTCACACTTGTTCCTCCAGCCACCGCCCGATTGCCACCAGATCAGGTTTTCCGGCCGCAAGCATCGGCATGTCATCGGTGAAGTAAAGCGCCCGCGGCGCTTTCAACGGCCCAAGCGACTGCCGGCAATCGCGCAAGATCTCTGCGCTGTCATACTCGCCCACTGCGCCGTCGATGATGCCCGCCAAACGATTGCCACGCACCGCATCGAAACACGCCACCACAACGATATGTCTGGCCTCGATCCCGGATGCCAAAAACGTCTCTATCTCGTCCAAAAACACGTTTTGATCGGCGATTGTCACCATCCGGCTTTTGCGTCCCGCCACGAACAGATTGCCTTGCGCATCCATCCGACCCATTTCACCGACAGTCAAAAATCCATCTTGCCATTTCACCTCATGGCTTCCGCCCTGCGCATATCCATCGAACAGATAGGGGCTTTTGATCCAAATCTCGCCGATTCCATCACCGCCCGTGTCGCGAATTGAGATCTCAACCTCCGGATAGGCCCGCCCGACAGCGCCATCGGGGGTGGCCCCATCACTTATCGCCATGAAGCTTGTCTCTGATGCACCATAAAACTGGGTCACAGTCGCATTGGGAAACAGCGATGCCGCCTTTGCAAGCAGCCCCGGTGCCGGGCGTCCACCGCCAAAAAGTATCTGACGAACGCCGGTCAGGGGCGCATGGCCCGACCGGTGATCGCACAAAAGCCCAAGTTGCGTCGGCGTCAGATAAAGCACCGATGCCTTCAACTGGTCCAGTGCTGCCAGCTGCCTGTCAGGCCGGATGCCGGTCAAAGCGCAGATATCGGCACCGATATGCGCCGCCTCCAGCACCCCGTAAAGCGTCAAGGAATGCGCGAAAGAGCCAAAGACAGCAAAGATATCCCGCGCGGTAAAATCAAAAAGCCGCCGGTTTACTTCAAAACTACCTGTCCAGGATTGATGCGAACGACAGATGACCTTTGGCTGGCCAGACGAACCCGAAGTTTCGCAATGAAGCACCGGATGGCCCAGCGCCAGTTGCTGATTGATCGCGCTGGGCTGTGCAGCCCTGACGCAGAAGCTCGCATTGCCCGCAATCAGATCGCGCAACTGCTCAAGCGTGCATCCCGCCGCCGAAACCGGTCCGACGATCTTGCACGATGGATGCCAAGCAAAAGATGGCGGCGAGGGGCGAAGCATTATGAAGGACCTTGTTGCACTGATGCGCTTTGGAGGGGCAAGATTGACCGGATGCCGCATAATTTCAATGCCGCGCGCTGATATGCACGCATCAAACACGCTTCGCCAGCACCATCCATGCCCCTGATAACGTCGTGGCTAGGCCAGACTACTTCCGCGGCATCCGCAAGACCGAGGCAGGTGGAACCGTCACGCCACCCGCAGTTTGCGCCACAGAATCGTAGTTGAACCAGAAGCGTTCACGGCCCGTATCGCGAACCCGCAAACCCATCGGCAATTCAATCACCTCTAGCCCGGCCGCTTTGCATGCGGATTTCACAACCCGTTGCAACGCTATGGGGTCAAGCAACCCACCCAGGTAGCGCAGGTTGCCTTGCACGACCACGACAGGCGCGCCGGTTTCGGTCTGCTCCACCGCCGGGGCGTCACCCTCCAGATATTCGCGGTAACCGATGACCGCCCCACCACCGGCAAGCGCCAAAGGCATATCGGGGCGTAAACTTTCAGCCCGCGTCACAGTGACAGCCAGCCCCGGAACTGCGGGTGGCAGTGGCGTCGGGATGCGAAATTCGCGGTCACGCGCACCGCTGCGCGGCCCAAGAATAATCTGCGCGCCGCTTTGCGCCAAAGCCGCCTTCAGATCATCGCTCATCACCATCAAGCCGGGGGCAGCAATCACTTCGTATCCTGAAAAATCACGGGTCGTGGGCGGCAAGATATCAATCGACTGCCCTAGCCTACGCATGGCGCGGTAAGTATCAAACACCACGTCAAAGTAGTTCAGCCCCCGGCCATGCGGCTGGATCGCCCAGGCATGATCCGCATCATAGTCAAACAAGATCGCCACCGCCGACTGGTTCGGTGCCAGATCGGGCGCTTTTGCCAGTTCAGCCGCGACCTGCCGCACCTCGGCCAGACCGGGGGCGTCAATACTATCGGGGCGCAACAGCCCGGCGTGCATCTGTTCTTGCGCCATCGGCGATTGCCGCCATCTGAAATAGCATACAGCCTCGGCGCCATGGGCGAAGGCCTCCCATGTCCACAGGCGGACCATGCCCGGTAGCGGTGCTGGGTTATAGGGTGCCCAGTTTACCGGGCCGGGCTGCTGTTCCATGACCCACCAGCGCCCACGCCCGACGGCGCGGTAAAGGTCGTGGTGGAAGGCTTGAAAATCCGGGTCACCCTGACGCGCAAAGTGGCGTTTATGGACATCTTCGGCGGTCACGCGATCTTCAAGGAAACCCAAAGGATAGCTGTCCCAACTGGCAATATCGAGGTCCGCGCCGGTATCGAAATGGTCAAAATCGGTTACTCGCCCCATGTAGTTATGCGCGATGGGCGCGGCCGAATGGGCGCGGATGATTTCGGTCTGAAGCCGGTTGAACCGCGCCACCTGATCGGAACTGAACCGCCGGAATGCAAGGCAATGGGCTGGATTAGGCTCAGTTACCGTCAGATTTGGCAGGCCGATCTGATCAAAGCTGTCATAGGCCATCGACCAAAACGCATTGCCCCAGGCCCGGTTCAGCTTGTCGATGCAACCGTCATTGCCCGCGCCCGGATAGCGGGCGCGCAGCCATTGCCGGAACGCGGCACCCGCGGCTTCGCTGTAAGACATTACCGTGTCGTGACAGCCATATTCATTATCTGTCTGCCATCCGGCAACATGCGGATTCGTACCATATCTTTTCGCCAGCACTGTGACGATCCGCGCGCATTCCGCTTTGTAGGCTTCATGGCTAAAGCAATAATGCCGCCGCGATCCGAACTTGCGTGGCCGCCCTTCGGCATCAAGCGCCAACATGTTGGGATGGCGATCAATCATCCACCGCGGCGGGGTTGCCGTGGGCGTGCCCAAGACCACCTGAAGACCCGCAGCGCCAAGAACATCGATCGCCGCGTCCAGCCATTCGAAGCTGTAATCGCCCGGCGTCGGTTCAAGTGCTGACCATGCGAATTCACCGATCCTGACCAATGTCAGACCCGCATCAACCATGCGACCAGCATCCTTGGCCCAGACCTCTCGCGGCCAGTGTTCGGGGTAGTAGCACGTACCAAGAAGGCGTTTTGATCCGGTCATAAGATCACCTGATGTTCTTGCTGTCCGGCCACCGCCGTCTGGCCCAAGAAGGTCTTGCCAGCATCGGTTTCGTTCGCACCAATGGCCGCCGAAGTGACGTAAAGAGTTTTCAAATCATCGCCGCCAAAGGCCGGGCAGGTGATCTGGCTTGCGGGCAGGTCGATAGACGACAAGAAGGATCCATCCGCCCCGTAACGCGCCAACCGTGATGCGCCCCATTGTGCGATCCAAAGGCAGCCCTCCTTATCCACAACCGCACCGTCGGGGTTAAGGCCTTGGCCGGTCAGGTCAACAAAGGGCGCGGCCGCACCTTTGGGCCAACCGTCTTTGTCCAAGCGTTGCCGCAAAACCACCTGTGTCACTGTATCGGTGAAATAGGCAAATGCCCGGTCCGGCGAAAAGCAGATCGCGTTGGGAATGGTGATCTGCCCAAATAGCCGGTGCATCGTACCTTGGTAGAACCGATAGATGGCGCCGGCATGGGCTTGCGCATTCTTACCCATCGTCCCGATCCAAAAGCCGCCCCAAGGATCGGCGCGCCCGTCGTTTGACCGGGTTTGCGGGTCTTGCTCTTCAAGCCCTATCAACCGGTCACTTTCGCCCGACCGCAGATCAAGGCGCATCAATCCTGTTTCCGAGGCGATCAATAGCCTATCCGCATCAATCCAGCCTGCCGCTGATACATGCTCATCAAATTGCCACTCCAGCGGCGCGTCACCCGCTCGGCTTAGCAAGCGGTTTCCGAGAATATCAAACCAGAACAACTGCTTGCGTATAGGGTGCCAAAACGGCCCTTCGCCCAGCGCACAGATGCGCGCATCGAAGATCCGGGCCGTCATGCAAGCCGCGCCGCGTCAAAGGCGGCCACGATGGACGTCGCGCGCAACCGCACGTCTTGCGCATCAAACCCCGGCTTGTAAAGGCCAGTGCCAATGCCAAACCCTGTCGCACCTGCGCCAAACCAATCGGTGAAATTGTCGGGGCCAACGCCACCTACGGCATATGTTTCAGTGCCCTCCGGCAAAACCGCCCTGATCGCCGCAAGACCCGCCGTGCCGATCAAGAACGAGGGGAAGAACTTCAGCCCATCGGCCCCATGGCGCAACGCCGCAAAACATTCCGTCGGCGTCGCCACCCCGGGGTAAGAAGCCATGCCCGCCGATTTGGTGGCCAAGATCACCTCGGGGTTGCAGTCCGGCGACACGATAAGCCGCCCGCCCGCTGCCGCCACATCGGCCACCGCTTGCGGCGTCAGCACGGTCCCCGCCCCGATCAACGCGTCCTTGCTCAGCCCCTCCGCAAGTATCTTGATAGAGGCAAGCGGATCGGGCGAATTCAGCGGCACCTCAATTCTTGTGATGCCGCAATCCACAAGTGTTTGGCCAATTGCCAAAACCTCGGGCGGGGTGACGCCGCGTAGAATGGCGATGATGCTGCGGCTCATGTCATGGTGTCCTTCAATTGGTCATAGGCGGCCTTCAGACCTGCCAAAGTCATCGCCCCGGCATCCGCCTGTTCGGTTGGTGCGCCTTGCGCCGATAGGGCGGCCCGGTAAGATCGCGACAGCCCTTTGGAGCCGATCAAGGTGATCCTTTGCCCCAGCCAATAGGGGCGCGCGCCCGCCAGCTCCAACCCGATCAGCAGCCCTGACAACCGCGCACGCGATGTTTCAGGCGGTGTGTCATGCAGCAACGTCCCGGCCCTTAACGCAAAAAGCGCCGCCGCCGCCGATTGCGGGCGTGACATGGCATCCGCAACCGCAAGGGCAAAGGCGTCATCGTCCCAACCGGTCGTGGCCACGCTGTGGCGCAAGACCGAGGCTTCGGACAAAAGCGCAAAGAGCTCTCCGGTCATGAAGGTTTTGAAACTGACGATTTCACCGGCACTGATATGCACCCATTTGGTATGGGTGCCCGGCTGGCAGATCACCCCGTCGAAATCGGGATTTTGGGCCAGATAGCCTGCGATCTGCGTCTCTTCACCGCGCATCACATCAGCAGGCTCCGACTGGCTGACGCCCGGCAAGATCCGCGCTGTGATCCGGCCATCATGGGCTGGGACCGCAACGGCCTGCTCAGCGCCGGGCGGTCGGCACGGCGCGGTGCAATAGCGCGCCTCAACCCAGCCCTGCCGCGCGCCAGCCATACCGCAGCAGATAACCGGAACCGTCCGACCCGCACCAAGGTAAGGCCCGATCAGCGACAACAGCGCCATTTCAAACTGATCTGGCGCAAGCTTGCCCATGCCGTCCGTCGATTCCAGATGCGCGATCTGCACATCTTCGGGCCCCATGATCCATGCTCGCAAACGGGTGGTGCCCCAATCAACAGCCACCCATTTGGCCCTTATGTCCGCAGTCCTGATCATCCTGTTGTCACGACCCCACCATCAACCGCCATCAACTGACCGGTCATCATCCGGCTGGCTTTTGAGGCAAGAAAAAGCGCGGCGTCAACGACGTCACTCGGCGTAAGATGCTCTTTCAGGCATTGCCGGTCCAGATGCGTCGCCAAGGCTTCGGGCGTTGCCCACATATCCTTTTGCTTGTCGGTCAGGACCCACCCGGGGGCCAGCGCGTTTACCCGTATCCGGTCTGGGCCGAATTCGCGGGCCAGGCCACGTGTCAGGCCGGTGATCCCGGCATTGGCCGCCACATAGGCCGGGTAACCGGCATTTCCCATCATATAGCTGATCGAGGAGAAGTTCACGATTGCCCCGCCGCCTGCGGCCTGCATACCGGGGATAACCGCTTGGCAGGCAAAGAAATAGGCTCTGAGGTTAATGGCCATCGACTTGTCCCAATAGGCCTCGCTCACCTCTTCGGTCACATGCCTTTGGTCGTTGGCGGCGTTGTTGATCAGAACGGTCACCGCACCATGCGCCTCGGCCGCCTTAACGACGGCCGCCTTAAGGGCGGTGACATTGGTTATGTCGCAAGGAATGAAAAGGGGAGGGTGGTCGTGCTTCTCGCCCATTGTCTTGCAGAATTCACCGGCATCCGACCGCTGAACAAAGGCGACCTGCGCGCCCTGGGCCAAAAAGCCATCGGTAAGGGCCGCACCAATCCCCGAACCACCGCCGGTGATGAATACGCTGGCGCCCATGAGGTCATGAAAACTGGCCATTTGCGGCATCAATGGCTCTCCCGGGTTACGGGTCTGGTGTCTTTGCCGACCAGGAAGTCAAGGTCTGCACCCTTGTCGGCTTGCAAGACGTGATCAATATACATTTTTGCATAGCCACGCGTGTAATGCGGCGGATCCGGGGCCCAAGCGGCGCGGCGGGCGGCAAGTTCCGCCTCATCTACCAGCAGGTCCAGCTCGCCTCGACTGGCGGACAGGCGGATACGGTCGCCGGTTTTCACCAAGGCAAGCGGCCCGCCAGCTTGCGATTCCGGCGTGACGTGCAACACGACCGTGCCGTAAGCAGTGCCCGACATGCGTGCATCAGAGATGCGGATCATGTCGCGCACGCCCTTCTTCACCAGGCTTGCAGGGATCGGCATATTGCCGACCTCGGGCATCCCCGGATAGCCCTTGGGCCCGCAGCCTTTCAGCACAAGGATCGTGTCAGGCGTCACCGGCAGATCGTCGCGGTCGATATTGGCCTTCATGTCTTCGATACTGTCAAAGACATGCGCGGGGCCTTCATGCTCCAACAGCGCGGGCGTGGCGGCGGATGGCTTGACGATGGCCCCGCCCGGCGCAAGATTGCCGGTCAGAACCCGGATACCCGCCGCAGGTTTGACCGGCGCGTCAAAGGCATGGATCACATCGCGGTTCCAGCATTCGGCACCTTCGGCATAGGCCGCGATATCGCCGCCCAAAACAGTGGCGGCGCGGCGCAGATGCGCAGAAAGCTCGCTTAGAACCACTGGCATGCCGCCCGCATAGCAAAAGTCCTCCATCAGGTATTTGCCCGAGGGCATGCAGTTGACCAATAGTGGAATATCACCCCCAAGTTCAAAGTCCTTGAGCGTCAGATCAACACCAAGACGACCGGCAATCGCCAAGAGGTGGACCACCGCATTGGTCGATCCGCCGACGGCGGCATTCGCTAGGATGGCGTTTTCAAACGATGCACGGGTCATGATATCGGAGGGTTTCAGATCTTCCTCCACCATCTCGACAATCCGCCGCCCGGTCAGATGTGCCAGCGCCATGCGCCGCGCGTCAACCGCCGGAAGGGCTGCATTGGTGGGCAAGCTCATCCCCATCGCCTCAACCAATGACGCCATGGTAGAGGCGGTGCCCATCGTCATGCACACGCCCTTCGATCGGCTCATCCCGCTTTCGGCCGCCATGAAATCCTTGAGCGTCATTTCGCCCGCCCGTACCGCTTCGGAAAACCGCCACACATCCGTGCCAGACCCGATATCGCGGCCCTGCCATTTACCGTTCAGCATTGGCCCAGAGCTGACAACAATGGCGGGCAGATCAACGCTAGCAGCCCCCATAAGCTGCCCCGGTGTGGTCTTGTCGCAACCACCAAGCAACACCACGCCGTCCATGCCATAGGCCCGAATAGACTCCTCAACATCCATAGCCAGAAGGTTGCGAAACAGCATTGCCGTGGGCTTCATCTGCGTCTCACCCAGTGACATCACCGGGAATTCGACCGGAAAGCCACCCGCCTCCCATACCCCGCGTTTGACGCCCTCGGCCAGATCGCGCAAACCGGAATTGCACGGCGTCAGCTCTGACCAGGTATTGCAGATGCCGATAATCGGGCGGCCGTCGAAAACATGATCGGGAAAACCTTGGTTTTTCATCCACGAACGGTGGATGAACCCGTCCTTATCGGCCTTGCCATACCAGCCGCGATTGCGGCGTTTATCGTTACCGTCAGATTTCGTCATGCCCGCTGCCCTTCGATAACCCACATCGTTTCAGGAAAGCTCCACGGCAGGGTCAATCCGTGGTGCATCAAATACTGGCCACTCATCATCTGTGGCCCGGCCTTCAACGGCGGCGCGCCGCGTGACAGGTTTGGCGCGTCACCGCGATTGATGATTTCAACCCGGTAGTGTGCCATGGCGTCAAGCCCCGTCAACCGCAATGGCCGCGGGGCAATCTGCGCCGAGGCTTCGGCCCGGCCTGCAAAGACCACAAAGCGCGCGCCGTCTTCGGCAAGCTGCTCCTCCGCCACAATCGTCGGATCGGCACTATCAAGCCGCAAGATATCGGCGCTCGCCATCCAGATGCGATTGGCCTTCCACCAATCGGTCACCTCTTTCAAGACCTGTGCTTCTTCCTCGGTCAGCTCTCGTGGGTCCATCTCAAACCCCATATGACGCCCTGCGGCAACCCAGGTCCGAAACCTGATATCAAGTACGCGCCCCGAAGTATGGCTTTTGCGCGGCCCAACATGGCTGCCTGTGACGATTGCGGGCAAGAATAGTGCCGCATTATGCTGAATGCGCAGGCGTTCCAGCGCGTCATTGCTGTCAGAAAGCCAGACCCGTTGGGTGCGTGCCAGAATGCCAAAATCGATACGCCCGCCACCCGAGGCACAGCTTTCAATCTCAACCATCGGAAAATCAGTGCGCAGCCGGTCAAGCAACATATAGGTCCCGCGGGTCTGTGCCGCATCGGGCAAGGGCAGGACGCGGTTATGATCCCATTTTATGTAGTCGATATCATAGGCCATGAGGAGGGCGGCGACCTTGCCGTAAAGAAAATTGCGGACCTCCGGCAAGGCCATGTTCAACACCATCTGATGTCGCCCCAAAGTCTGATCGGCGGGGCCAAGTGCCCATTCCGGATGAATACGGTAGCATTCACTATCGGGGCTGATCATCTCGGGCTCAAACCAGATACCAAAAGACATGCCCAGATCGCGGACATGGCTGACAATCGGACCAAGTCCGCCGGGATATTTGCCCGGGTCAATATCCCAATCCCCAAGCGATGTTGTGTCATCATCACGCCGCCCAAACCACCCGTCATCAAGCACGAACCGCTCTGCCCCCAAAGCGGCGGCACGGCTGGCGATATCTTGCAAGACCGGCAGCTTATGGTCGAAATAGATCGCCTCCCAGCAATTGTAGTGAACCGGGCGCGGTGCTTGGGGGCGCGGAAAGGTGACAATACGGTCACGCAGATGGCGCTGGAAAGCGACCGCACAGCCATTGAGCCCGCTGTCCGAATAGGCGAAGAACAGCTTTGCAGTTTCAAACCGAGTCTGCGCCACCCTTTCTGTGGCTGTTGCGTGGCCAAACTGAATTTGCCGCCGCCCGTCTGGCAATTCTTCGGCAATCATTCGGTGCCCGCCCGACCAGCCATAGTGAAAGCCGTAGACTTCGCCCCGGGTGTTCGTCGCACCCCGGCAAGGGACCAAGAGACCGGGGAAATGCGCGTGGTCCGTACGTCCTGTTCTGCTTTCGCGGCTGTGCATGCCGGGTGTCCATGGCGCGCGGTTCATCTGAAATTCACCGCACCAGCGGCCCGAAAAATCAATCATCTCATCCGATAACTGCGGTGCCGGCAAAACCGGTGCGGCCAGCCAGTCAAGGCAGATAGGGTGGTGGGCCTCAACTTCAGCACGCGCTGTCATCAACCCGGCTTGGGGGTCCACCTCAAACACCGCAGTATAGATCAGTTGGTTTTCGCGGTCCGTATAGACCAGTCGCAGGCTGTGCGGCGCCTCATCGGCGCGTTCAAAACCGAAACTGGGCAGGATTGGGTTACCTCCAACCGCGCGCGCGGTCAGGCCCGGTTGCCCCGGAAAGCTGCGGCTGGCCTCCGGGCAGATCGAAAGATCAGGGTTTGCATCCAGCATCCCGCCGGTGACATCAAGGGCGTTTGCGCCAAGAACCGTGCTCAGGTCTTCGCGGTCGGGCAAAGATGGGCCCCAATAGACTATTTCTGGCAGCCTGTCTTCGGCCCCTGCCAGAACCAATGTCTGGTGGCCGTCATCCAGCCTCCAACTGCGCGTCACTTGACTGCACCAAGCGTCAGACCCGCAATGAAGTGTTTTTGCATCAAAAAGAACATCAAAACCGGGGGCAAGGCGGCGATGATCGACCCGGCCGATACAAGATGCCATGCTGCCACCCATTGACCGTTTAGCGAAGAAAGCCCTGCCGTAACCGGCTGTGTGCTGGCCGATGTTGTCAGAACCGTTGCCCAAAAGAAGTCATTCCAGATGAAGGTGAACACCAAGACCGACAGCGCCGCAATCGCGGGACGCATCAGGGGCAGCACGATATACCAAAAAATCTGCCATTCCGCGACGCCTTCTACCCGTGCGGCCTCGATCAGTTCGCGCGGCAATGCCGCGATAAAATTGCGCATGAAAAGCGTGCAAAACCCGGTCTGGAAGGCGATGTGGAACAATGCAAGACCGGCCGTCGTATTGTAAAGCCCAACGCTGAAAGTCAGATCGCGCACCGGCACCATCAGGATCTGGAAAGGTACGAAATTTCCCGCCACGAATAAGAAAAACACAAAGACGTTGGACCGAAACCGGTAGATGCCCAATGCAAAGCCGGTCATGCAAGACAGGATGATCGTGCCAATAACCGTCGGGATCGTCACTTTGAAAGAGTTGAAGATGTAACGGCCGATGGGTGAATTCTGGAAGATTTCAACGTAGTTATGCCACGCAAAAGACGACGGCATCCCAAAATAATTCCCCACGGCAAGATCGGATGAGGGACGAACCGAAGTCAAAGCAACCCCGATCAACGGGAACAGCCAAAGCACAAGCGCCAATGGCAGCGCAATCTTGTAAAGTGTCTGAACTGTCGGGCTGCTTTGCTCAATAGGGCGCGGGAACATCAGCCGGTACCCCTTTCATCGCGTATCATCTTCCAGATGAAGCCAGAGATGAAAACCATCATGATGCCGAACAAGACCACTGCGATTGCAGCACCGTAACCCATCCGGTAGCCATATTCCGACAAGGCCTGTTCATACATGTAATACGACAACACCCGGGTTGATCCAAACGGCCCGCCATTGGTCATGATCGACACAAGGTCAAACGACCGCAGCGCCCCGATCACCGTGACCACCACCGCAATGAACGTCGCAGGCCGCAACTGCGGCAAGATCACATACCAAAGCATCCTAAGGCCCTTCGCGCCGTCAAGGCGTGCGGCCTCGATCTGATCAGGGGCTACGTTGTTGAGCCCGGTCAAATAAAGGATCATGCAATAGGCAATCTGGGGCCAAAGGCCAGCCACGATTATACCGTAGGTGGCAAGATCGGGGTCAGCAAGGATAGCAACGCCCTTGCCGGTGAACAGCTCGATCACCTTGTAAAGAAGCCCGAAATTCGGGGCATAGAACCACGCAAACATCAAGCCGACGACGACTTGACTGATTACAAAAGGAAAGAAGAACAAGGATTTGTAGATACGAATCCCGCGCACGGTCTGATTAAGGAAGATCGCAATCCCAAGGCCCGCAGGAACCGCCAGCAGGTAAAGAACCAGCCAGATCACATTGTTCTTGAGCGAGGTGACAAAGGCGCGGTCGTCGAACAGTTCTTGATAGTTCGCCCAGCCCAGCCACTCTTTGGTGCCCAGCCCGTCATAGTTGTAGAAAGACAACCGGAAAGACGAAAAGATCGGCCAGATCACATAGACGGCAAACATGATGAGTCCGGGGGTCAAGAACAGCCAAGGTGCGACGGCCTGCTGGTTCTTGCGCCACCACGATCGGTTCTGCGGTTGCGTCGATGAAAAGGTCATGACCAGCGCTCCCGGTTTATTGCTTGGCAATCGCGGATTAGACGAAGAAGAGGCGGCGGCCTGGTGATTGACCGCCGCCCGATGGTTACTTGTATATGCGCTGCCGCGCCTTCTCCAAACGGTTCAAGATGTCTTCAAGGTTGTCTGGAAGAACCATGAATTCCTGAAACCCTTCCATGCCAAGCTTCGCCATTTCTGCATTGGCGTCGCGGTCGAAAAACTGTGCAATGCCGCCGGGTGTCGTTGATAAAAGCTCAAACCCGGCTTGCAAGAAGGGATCGTCGGCCACAGATGACGCCGCATTGATCGGCAGTTGGCCCAACGCTTCGTTCAGCTTCGTCTGCGCGTCTGCCGTTGCGACAAAAGCCAGGAATGTCTTGGCGTCCTCCACGTTTTTGGCGCCCGCCGGAATATGGATCGTATCGGTCGGCGCATCTTCCGCACGGGCCACATCGGCATTGATTGTCGGGAAAGGCATGAAGCCAAGATTAGCATTGGTCATGCCGCCGTCTTTGAAGACAGCCACCGCGAAATTACCCATTACGTAATTCGCAGCCTTCCCCTGGACCAGCAGTGCCGCCGCATCTTGCCAGTCAATTGCCGCGTGGTTTTCGGTGATATAGGGCTGTACTTTGGCCCATTCGGCGAATGTATTGCGCACACCATCATCGGTCCAAGCGGTTTTGCCCGCCGTCAGGCTCATGTGGTATTCATAGCCATTCGTGCGCAGGTTCAGATAGTCAAAGATACCCGCGCCCGGCCAAAGCGCCGAAGTGCCGGTGGTCAGACAATCGATGCCTGCTGCCTGAAATGTCACGCAATTGGCGACGAATTCGTCCCAGGTTGCGGGCACTTCGGCACCCACCTGAGCATAGACATCTTTGTTAAAATAGATGCCCCATTGATAGTAGGTGTAAGGCACGCCCCATTGCTTGCCGTCAATCGTCATCGATGCGGCGGCGGAGCCGAGCGAATCGTGCAAGCCATTCGCCGTCCAGACATCCGATACATCCATGAATTGACCGGATTCGACAAAGGGCGCCATCCTGTTGCCAGCATACCAGTTGGCCAGATCCGGGGCGTCGGTGGTCAAGAAGTTGCGGATCGCGGTCTTGTAGCCTTCGTGATCGAAGTTCTGCAAAACCACATCAATATCAGGATTGGCGGCCTCAAAATCAGCGATAAGGGCCTCAAAACCGGCCAAAGGCGCGGGATCAAAGTCCGCATAATAGTTGAGCGTGCGCTGTTGGGCGATTGCGCTGGTGCCCGAAAGCAACGCCAAAGCAAGCGCAGCTGCGGCGCTTTTCTTCAGGTTCAACATGGTGTCCTCCCTTGACTGCATCCACTTCAGTTCCATATAGTGAAACTTGTTTTTGAATATTGAAATCATAACCCCGAATCGCCTATGCTTGTCAACATCCGCATCGGGGTGCTGGCCATTGCATCCGATCCGGAAGGGAGGAAAACAATGTCGGACACCGCCGACGGTACAGTGGGAAAAGCCTTGCTGGTGCTTGATCAGGTCGCTGATTTCGGGCGCCCGGTTCGCTTTGGCGATGTATTGGCCGGGTCAGAGTTTCCAAAGGCCACCCTTTACCGGCTGCTTCAGACACTGACCAATCAAGCCATGCTCTCCTACAACCCCGTCGATCAGACCTACAGCCTTGGCATTCGTCTGATCCGGCTTGCGCATGGAGCCTGGAAGAACGCGTCGCTGGCCCCCATCGCACGACCATTCCTTGAGGCGCTCGCGACGCAGATCGAAGGGACAACCCTACATCTGGCGCAAATGGACAACGGGCAGGTCTTGTTCGTTGACAAGTTGAAAGTATCGGACAGGTTTGAAACATTGGCGCAGGTGGGCAAGGTCGCACCCGCCTATTGCACAGGCGTCGGCAAGGCGATGCTGGCGTTCATGGCGCCGAAACGCGCCCAGATCGCACTGCAACAACAGTCTTTCTACCAATACACGGTCGCCACCCACGCGGCGGCGGAAAGCCTGATCCCCGAACTTGAACAGATCCGATTGGACGGCGTGGCCTACGACCGCGAAGAACATGAACAAGGCACGATTAGTATCGCCGCCCCGATCCTTTCCAGCAACGGGCGGGTTTTGGGTGCGCTCTCAATCGCGTCATCAACCTTGCAGCATTCGCTAGGCGACCTTGACGTATTTCAAGCAGCCCTCTTGCGCACCGCCGAACAGATAGGGGCAGAGGCCACGTCATGGCAGTTCCCCTCATAAACCAGAACACAAAGGAAACCGCCCATGTCCGGTGTCACGCTTCAGAATGTTGTCAAGAAATATGGCGACACTCAGGTTATCCACGGCGTCAATCTGCAAGTTGAACATGGAGAGTTTTGCGTGTTCGTCGGCCCATCGGGCTGCGGAAAATCGACCCTATTGCGCATGGTTGCGGGGTTGGAGGAAACCACCAGCGGGCAGATCATGATTGGCGAGCGTGACGTAACCCGCGCCGATCCGGCAGAACGCGGTGTGGCAATGGTGTTCCAGACCTATGCGCTTTATCCGCATATGACGGTAGAGGAAAACATGGGTTTCGGCCTGAAAATGAACAAAGTGCCCAAGGCTGAGATCGCTGAAAAGGTCGCAAGGGCCGCTGAGGTTCTGCAATTGGGCCCCTATATGAAGCGCCAGCCCAAGGCGCTTTCGGGCGGACAGCGTCAGCGCGTCGCCATCGGCAGGGCCATTGTGCGCGGCCCCGAGGTGTTCTTGTTCGACGAACCGCTCTCAAACCTCGATGCAGAACTGCGCGTCGATATGCGGGTAGAAATTGCGCGCCTCCACAAGGAAATCGGCGCTACGATGATTTACGTCACCCATGATCAGGTCGAGGCGATGACCCTTGCCGATAAGATTGTCGTGCTGCGCGCGGGCCATATCGAACAGATCGGCAGCCCGATGGACCTTTACCGCGACCCCGACAACAAATTTGTGGCGGGCTTCATCGGCTCACCCGGCATGAACTTTCTGCGCGCCATCGTGAAGGGCGGAAAAGTGACGGTGGGCGCGCTTGACGGCCAGCAGATCGACGCCAACGTCAACCTGCCGCCCGAAGGCACCGATCTTATCCTTGGCGTCCGGCCTGCCCATATCAGGCTTCGGGCTGCCCCGTCAAAGATCGCCGTCGACATAAGCGAAAACCTTGGTGGCGTGGCGTATGAATATCTGACCACACCCACCAATGAACGGATCGTCGTTGAAACCCGTGGCGATAAGATTTTCGTAGCTGGAACAACCGTGACTGTCGAATTCGATCCGGAAGCGGCGATGTTCTTTGACCCGTCAACAGAGGCCCG
>JBAUHP010000141.1:0-4788 GCA_049680345.1 Albidovulum sp.
AATGTGCCGCCCGATGCAAGGCGTTCTGGCGCCATGTACAAAAGGCGCAAACGGCCATCATCCAGGGCTGCGAACACCTCTTCGGTTTCTTCTTCGGTATTGCCCGAGGTCAGCGCGCCCGCCTCTACCCCGACTTCGCGCAAGGCCCGCACCTGATCGCGCATCAACGCGATAAGCGGCGAGATGACAACGGTCACCCCATCGCGCAGCAAGGCGGGAAGCTGAAAGCACAAGGATTTGCCGCCACCGGTCGGCATGATTGCCAGCGTATTGCGGCCCTCAAACACAGCCTCCACAATCTCCGCCTGACCGGGGCGAAAGGCAGAAAATCCGAAAACGGAGGCAAGAAGTTCCTCGGCGCGCTGCATAGGCTCGCAGTTCTTATTGGGGTTGCTCAACTGGCGCGACAATCCCACAGCGCCCCGGTCAGGGCAAGGTCAGTAGCCCAAGAAAAAGCCCGCATTATTGACCATAACGTTGCGCAAGATGATCAGCGCGACAATTGCAACCATCGGCGCAAGATCAAGCCCCGCCATTTGCGGCAAGAACCGACGGATCGGCGCATAAATCGGTTCAAGGATCTTGTTCAGCCCGTACCAGATCTGTGCAACTGTCGGCTGGCGCAAATTGAGCACTTGAAAGTTGATCAGCCAAGACAACGCGAAATGCGCAATGATCAGATATTTGGCCAAATCCAAGATCAACATGATCGCCTGAAATAGCGAGGTCATCGCGAAACTCCATCTGTCGCCGTTTTGCCAGAGGTAAGGCCAAGCGCGCGCTTGCGCAACCATTGAACGCAACGTCACAGATTGACGTTCGCGCGCGGCAAGGGCACTGCGCTTACCTGCGCACCGCAAGGATGAAGCAAGATGTATCCGTTCGCCCGCATGCTGAAAGAAATCTGGACCAGCAGCCGCAAAGCGCCGTTGGGGCTGACCGATGCCCATGTGTCGCATCATATCTGCTGGCCCTGGGATCTGGATCTTTGGGTGGAGCTGAACAATGGTCGGACGCTGACGCTTTATGATCTGGGGCGCATTCCTTTGGCGATCCGCTCGGGGTTGGCGGGGGTTTTGCGGCGGCGGCGTTGGGGCATTACGGTGGCGGGCAACACCACGCGTTACCGTAAGCGGGTGCGGATGTTTGACCGGTTGGAGATGCACAGCCGCTGCATCGGCTGGGATACGCGATTTCTTTATATGGAGCAAAGCATGTGGCGGGCAGGTGAATGCACCAGCCATATGTTGCTGCGGTCTGCCGTGACCTCAGCCAAAGGCATCGTGCCGCCCGGCGAGGTGCTGGCGGAAATGGCCGTGGTGATGGAAAGCCCCGCCCTGCCCGATTGGGTTCTGGCGTGGATTGCCGCAGACGCCATGCGGCCATGGCCGCCCGCCACGGTTGTGTCAGATCCAATGACCGGCTTGCACTAAGGGGCGTTTTAGGGCTTGATCCGCGCCAAACAGGGGGCAGGTCATGACGGTAAGCGCGCGCAAGCGTATTTGGGGCTGGTGGTTTTTTGATTGGGCCAGCCAGCCTTACAATACCTTGCTTTTGACCTTCATCTTCGGCCCCTATTTTGCCGAAGTGGCGCGGGCGCATTTTGCCGCACAAGGCCTTGATCCCGAAGCGGCAGGTGCCGCAGCACAAGCCTATTGGGGCTGGGGGCAAAGCCTTTCCGGCGTGGCCATCGCGCTTTTGGCGCCGATCTTGGGTGCAATCGCTGACGGGTCGGGCAGACGCATGATATGGATCTGGATTTTCTCGGGGTTTTACGTTGCCGGGTCTTGGGCGCTTTGGTTCGTGCTGCCCGATCAGACCGATCTATATTGGGCGCTGATCTGGTTCGGAATCGGCCTGATCGGGATGGAGTTTGCCACGATTTTCACGAATTCCTTGATGCCCGATCTGACCGAAGACGCCGATATGGGCAAAATCTCGGGGTCGGGGTTTGCCTTTGGCTATCTTGGCGGGATCTTTGCGCTGGCGATCATGCTGTTGTTTTTCGCCGAAAGCGGTGCGACGGGCAAAACCTTCATCGGGCTTAGCCCGCCATTCGGCCTTGACCCGGCGGCCCGCGAAGGCACACGTGCCGTGGGGCCCTTTACCGCCATATGGTTCATTGTTTTCATGGTGCCGTTTTTCCTTTGGGTGCGGGAACCAAAGGGTTTGGCGCGGCGGGTTAATCTTAGGGCGGCAATGGGTGATCTTTGGCGGCTGATAAAGTCCTTGCGCGAACGCCAAAGCCTTGGCGCACACTTGTTAAGCTCGATGTTTTACCGCGATGCGCTGAACGCGCTTTATGCCTTTGGCGGGATCTATGCCTCTGGCGTGCTGGGCTGGTCGATCACCAAAATCGGCCTGTTCGGTATTGCGGGTGCGGTAGCGGGCGCGCTGTTCAGCTGGCTTGGCGGCAAGCTGGATTCGGCGCGCGGGCCAAAGCCGGTGATCAATATTTCCATGACCGCACTTATCGCGGTTTGTCTGGTCATTGCGGGCATGTCACGCAGCAGCTTTTATGGTATCCCCTTTGCCGAAGGCTCCCCTTGGCCTGATTATATTTTCTATGTCTGCGGTATTTTGATTGGGGCCGCCGGTGGCACGTTACAATCGGCAAGCCGCACGATGATGGTCTTTCATACAACCCGCGACCGCGCCGCAGAGGCCTTTGGCCTTTACGCATTATCCGGCAAGGCCACGGCTTTCATCGCGCCGTTTTTTATTGCCGTCTTCACGCTGATCAGCGGGAGCCAACGTATCGGCATCGCCATCCCGCTTATCACATTGTTCCTAATTGGGATGATTTTGCTAAGATGGGTCAAACCGATGGGTGAACGCACAACATGAAACGAATTTTTTACGCGATCATTGGGCTTGCGCTGGGCGCTGCCGCATCAACGGCCAGCGCTGAACCCTTGGCCAATCAGCTTTTCGGCGTTGCAAGATCGTCCTCTAGCCAAGATTCTGCCGCGATCGGTTCTTATTCGCGCGGTTGCGGCGCGGGCTTGGTGCAATTGCCCGAAAGCGGGCCAAGCTGGCAAGCAATGCGGCTGTCGCGCAACCGGAACTGGGGGCAGCCGGAACTGGTGCAATATCTGGTCGATCTTTCGGCGGGGGCGCAAACACTGGGCTGGAAGGGGCTTTACATTGGTGATTTGAGCATGCCGCGTGGGGGACCATTTGCCCGTGGCCATTCCAGCCATCAGACCGGGCTGGATGCCGATATCTGGTATCTGCCACCCAAAAGCTTGCGGCTTAGCGCCAATGATCGCGAAAAGATCAGCGCCAATTCGGTGCGCACCGATGACCAGCGCCGGGTCAATAGCAACTGGACACCCAGTCACCACGCGCTGTTGCGAATGGCAGCATCCGACCCGCGGGTAGACCGCATCTTTGTGGCCGCGGCCATTAAGATCGAGATGTGTAAATCCGCCAAGGCCAAAGACAAAGGCTGGCTGCAAAAGATCCGCCCGCTTTACGGCCATCACGACCATTTCCATGTGCGGCTGAAATGTCCGCGCGGTGATCGCGCCTGCGAAACCCAAAAGCCCACAGTTGCCAGCCTGTCGAACGGCGGCAATGGTTGCGATGCGACGCTGAATTGGTGGGTTACGACCTATCTTGATGGGCTGAAGAATCCGCCCGCGACCAAGCCAAGCAAGAAGAAAAAGGCGGGACCAAAGAAGAAAAACGCCCGCAATTATGTGATGGCTGATTTGCCGAAAGCCTGTCGCAAAGTGCTTGCTTCAAAGTGACCGCGCCGTGTGTCTGGACCAGTCTGGCCTTGGTATTGGCGACCGGCGCGGCTAATGCAGCGCCACATGCGGAATATCTTGGCCGCTACGAACTGACCGAAAAACTGGCGTTTTTCGGGGGGTTTTCGGGGCTGGAATTCAGCATGGATGGGGCCAGTTTCACTGCATTATCAGATTCGGCGGCATTGGTTTCGGGCCGGGTCAGCCGTGATGAGACTGGTGCAGTAAAGGACGTGGTCATTGCGGGGCCGCCCCTGCAGCTTCGGGATGCCAAGGGCGCGCTGCTGGCAGGCGATTTCGACGATGCCGAAGGGCTGGCGATGGCCCCCGATGGGCGCATGTTCATCGCTTTCGAACTTGAAGATCGCGTCGATCACTACGGGGCCGATGGGGTTTTATCGACAGTTTTGCCCAGACCCGATGGCTTTTCGGGCTTCATTTACAATTCCGGGCCAGAGGCTTTGGCTATCGGCCCCGATAGCGCGATTTACGCAATGCCGGAAGGCGATGCGGCGGGTATGGCGGCAATCCCGGTCTTTCGCTTTCTTGACGGTGTCTGGGACCAACCCTTTCGCATCGCCAGCGACGGCACCTGGCGTCCGGTGGGCGCAGATTTTGGCCCCGATGGCCTGCTTTACCTGCTTGAGCGTGATTTTTGGCCGCTTTTGGGGTTTCGCAGCCGGATCAGGCGCTTTGCGATCACGGCAGATCATACGCTGGCCGGAGAGGTGCTTTTCGTCAGCCAAGCAGGCCGGTTCGGCAATCTTGAGGGCCTTTCCATCTGGCAAGATGCCGGCGGGGGCCTGCGCGCTACCGCGATTTCGGACAATAACTTTTTGGCGATCATGGAAAGTGTTTTCGTGGATTTCGCCATACGCGAGTGACTTGACCCCGCCCATTCATGGGCCTAAAGGCGCAGCGTCGCGACATGATGTCGGGACCAAGTATCCGCGACCTTGTCAAAACGGAAAGACAATATGACCCGCAATCTGATCCCCGGCATTCTTGCCATGGCCGCTATCGTCGTGGCCTC
>JBAUHP010000142.1:0-7770 GCA_049680345.1 Albidovulum sp.
GCAATCCGATTGATGATCTGACCAAGCGCGAGGAAGATATCTTGCGGCTGGTGGCGACGGGGCAAAGCAACCGCGAAGTCGCCGATGGGCTGAAGCTGCAAGAAAAGACCGTCAAACATTACATGACTACGATCCTTGGCAAGCTGCATGCCCGCAACCGGGTCGAAGCGGCGCTGATTGCGCATGATGCCTGGGCCAAGAAAGCGCCATGAGGGAATGGATCAGGGCCGGATCTTTTTAAGGCGCGCCCAGTCTTTTTTGCTGGCCGTGCGGGCGACGGCAATCCGGCCGAACTGATCGGTCAGTTGATATTGCCCCGCAACTATCCTTTCGCGCCAACCGTTCGAATATTGCACGTCAATCTCGGCGCCAGTGATGGTAACCGCCACGGCACGGGTGGTTGGGGCCGCGATCTCGGGGGCGTTTTCGATGTTGCTTGCGGCAACTTGCGAGCGGATGCGCGCCACGTCATAGCCGCTTGCCAGACGTTTCTCAACGACTTTGCCATTGGCGTTCCGGCGCTCATATTTGCCATTGCGAATCTCTTCGCGGCTTCCGTCGACATATTCGACTTTGACGCCGCCGTTCACCGATCGGATCCGCGCGATCACGGGCTTTATGGGCGGGTTCTTATTATCTGAATTTCGATTGTTGCGGCCTGAGCCGTCGTCGTCATCATCATCATCATCTGAACCGCCGCTGCCTTGCCCGGAATTGCCGCTGCCGGAATTGTCATCATCGTCATTACCGCCGCCCGAACCACTGTTGCCCGAACCACTGTTACCCGAGCCACTGTTATCCGAACCGCCGCCACCCGAGCCGCTGTTTTCACCTTTGGCAAATGCCGCGGTCAGCCCGAAATCGATCCTCAGGTCGGAATGAAGCTTGATTTGGAAAGGCGATAAGGCAAGCAAAAGCGCAATGCCAAGCCGTGTCAGGCCGCATGAAAGCGACGTCGTTGTCATTGCCTTCTCCACAGCAGCACCCATCTTGCCATACCCGATATTATCGCTTTGGCGCAGCGGCGCATCCGACGATGGTCGGGCAATCTGCCGCACCCGCCTTTCGGGCGGATGCGGCCAACGTTTCATTCGCGCCGGTGTCTTTGGTTTAGCTGCAGCCGGCATGTTCGGCGATGTCGCCTGCATCGTCACAGCCAGAGCCGCCGGGAACGCGTGGGCGCCGGCGGTTTGACCCTGACGCATCATTGTCGGAAGTGTCATCATCCGAATTGTGGTGGCCGCCGTGCCGCCCGCCGTGCCGCCCGCTGTGGTCGTCATCGTCGTGACCGCTGTGATGATCGTCGTCGCGGTCGCGGTCGCGGCCGCGATCACGGTCACCGCCGCGCCGGGCAATGACGATATTGTCCGCCGCACCGCCCGCCGCGTGATCCTGGGCCGAAGATGACCCGGCGCCAAAGACCGCGTCAAACGTTTCTGTCTGAAAGGCATTCGCGCCGGAACAGGCAAAGCCGAATGAGAGTGCAGTTGCGCAAAGAAGCATGGGATTTCTCATTTTGTACTCCTTGGGTTGCTTGTTGATATCGCGATTATCGGGCGTTTGCTTGACTGCCGGTATCGTCTTTGTGCCCGGCTTTTTTGATCGAAAGTCGGTGTCATTATCGGACCAAAGTCAGGGCAGGGCGGACGCCTATGCTGCCAGGCGGCGCGGTACAGAGCTGATCAATTGATTGCCGTCGACCATCTGCAAGAGGCGCATCGTCGGCATGAAACGGTTCCATCTGCTCACTTCACCCAAAACCGCCATTCCGATGCAGTATTTTGAGCATTTCCTGGTCGGGCGCGAATGGGTTCGGCGTAACAGCAGGTCTGCGGTGCCGCGCCCAAGGGCGGATTTTGTCTCGACTATGAACACATCCGGTGAGGTGCAAAATGATCTGTCTGCGTTGCGAAATTCCATTGCCGCGTCAATCGTCATACGTTCGCCGCCGGATTTCGCGACCAGGGTGGTGCGCTTGTAGCGAATGTTCAATGCTTGCCGCAGATCGTAGTTGAAGGGCTTGCCGTAATGCTGTGCGTAGGTGTCGCGCGCAAAGCTGCGAGCCTGTTGGTCAAGCTCTTGCATCATCGCCACCTCATAGGGCTGACGGAACTTGAGCGTCCTGCCGCGCTTGCCTTTTACCTTGACCTCCAAGAAGCAGGCATCGGTGTCTGTGTAGTGGCGCACACGGACCTTGAAACCCTTTCGCAAGCCCTGATGGTGTTCATAATAGGCGCTGTTGTTGCGGTCGTCGAAATAGCTGGTTTCATAGACAAAGGCGCGACAATTCTCAATTTCGAGAATGTCAAAATCCTGTGCAAGCGCGGGCAATATTGCTTGCAGTGCATGGCGGTCGACCACGTATTTATTATCGATCCGGGACAGCATTTCTGCCTTGCCGTTCAGCACATCCAGCGAGATGGGTTCAAAGCCGCGTTCAAGCCAGCCAAATTCCGATGCTTGGTTGATCGGTCTCATGTCCGGCTCTCCTTCGTGCGGTAATAGACGTTCAGGCGGGCCAGATCATTGACGTAGTTCAGCTCTATTATCTGGAATGTCATGACGTCGACCCCCAGGCGCGCCGACAGGTCCGCCAGCATTTTCGTCGTATTTGACAAGACCTCCGGATCAATGGAATCGAGCGTCAGCTTGGCGCCGTTCACGGATTTCAGAATCCGCGGGTGATCAAGGATCCAAGCACCCATGACGATGAATGTGGTGATCAGGGCGACGACGCTTAAATCTGTTCCGCGTATCGAACAGATCACGGCGATCGCGATGGATCCGAAGAAATAGGCGATCTCAACCTTGTCTATCTGTTCGGAGCGCAGGCTGAACAGCGCGAGAATGGCGAACAACCCGAAACCCGCCGAGATGCTGAATTCGACGCTTGAAAGGATGGTCAGGACCGAAAAGGCAAAGATGTTGAACATTGATGCGGCGGTTGCCAGCGCTTTGTCACGGTAGCGCCGGTAGTACATTGCAAAGATCAGCAAGACCATGGCAGCCGTATTGATCGCGGCGCGTATGGCAAGCTCTGCTACTGGGTCGGCAAGAACGGGCACAGACATTTCTACTCCTTGATGCGCATACAAATAGCGCCAATGGTTAATGCTGTTACACAACTGTCATATTGGGGGTGGGATAGCCTCGGACGTCAGTCGGGCCATGTTTCGGACCATCGTCCTGTGGGGGTAGGGGACAACGTCAGATATGCCGCGCATGTGCCGCTGCGGCATGGATCATCAAAAGTAATGCCTGAAAATAGCTTAGAGTTTATCAAGCAGCTCAAGCAGTTTTCGCTGCTCGCGTGGTGTCAGCTTTTCGCAGGTAAGGCGAGAGATATCGAGCGCAATATTCGTGGCATGTGCGGCGAAATCCCGGCCTGCCTGAGTCAAGGAAATGTTAAGCCTGCGCCCATCCGTGGTGGAGGCGGTGATCGCAACAAGGTCTTTTTTGCGCAACCGTTCGACCACGCCCTTGGTTGTCGCGGCGTCCATGCCAACAAGCCTGCCCAGGTGATTTTGAGACAGGGGGCCGGATGCCGACAGCTTGGCCAGAACCGCGAATTGGGTAGATGTCACGTCGGGCATCATGCGGGCGAAAATTTCCAGGTGCCGCTGATTGGCCAAACGCAGTTTGAAGCCGACCTGGTCCTCCAGGTTATATGCTTGATCTTGATCGTCCGACACGCGGTGCCACCCCAAATGTTTACCTTACGTTAGCTTATTGCCGGAAGCCGCTGGAAAATGCTAGGCCTAGCGGCGCAATGATATGATCTTACGAGTTGCTTAGCATATTTATTTATTCGTATACTAATGAAAATAACATGAGTCGAGCGTCATGCTTGCGGCTATTCGGGAAATGCTATTGGAAGACGTTGTTTTGGTAAGAAAGCGGTTGTTGCTGGTGGAGGAGATCTTCCACGAAGGTGGCCCGGTTGCGGCCGCTCCGGCGCGGCGGGGGGCGGCGCTTTGTGTTATTCGCAATCCGTTCGCAGGTCGGTATGTCGCTGATATTGCTTGGTTTATGGAAGAGCTGAAGCCCTTGGGCCTGAAAATGGCGCAAGATCTTATCGCGGCGCTGTGTGGCCCTGGGCAGATCGAGGGCTATGGCAAGGGCGCCATCGTTGGATCTGGTGGCGAGTTGGAGCATGGGGCCTTGTGGCACGTGCCCGGGGGCTATGCGATGCGAGAGGCGCTGGGCGATGCGCGTGCAATTGTGCCTTCGGCGAAGAAAGTCGCGGGGGTTGGCGCGGGGCTTGATGTGCCGATCACCCATATCAACGCGTCCTACGTGCGCAGTCATTTCGATTCTATGGAGGTCAGGTGCCCTGATGCGCCGCGCGCTGATGAGATGCTTTTGGCGCTGGTCATGACAACCGGCGGGCGGATCCATGCCCGCGTTGGCGGGCTTGCGGCGCAAGATGTGATTGGCAGTGACGGCCTTCGCTAAGGCGGCCGCGCGATCGCGGTGGTGTAACTGGGAGGTGCAGATGTGACTTTGGCGGTGACAAAACCCACAGCTCAAGGCCCTCTTGTGCAGCATTTGGGTGCGGGGCGGGGATTGCAGCTTTTGCACGGGCCGATTGATCTGGTGGTGCGGGCCGAGGGCGAAGATGGCGCTGTGAGGGCCGCCTACGAACGCGCGGTTGCGGCGTTTGAACCGGTTCTGGCTGATCTGGTGCAAGAGCTTGGCTTTTTGCGCGCGCCGGTCGGGTCTTTGCCCTATGTGCCGGTGGGGCCAGTGGCGCGGCGGATGCAGGCTGCGGCCACGGGGGTTGACTGTTTTGTGACCCCGATGGCGGCGGTTGCGGGCGCGGTTGCGGACCATATTTTGGCGACCATGCTTGAGGCGGATGATCTCGACCGGGCGATCGTTAATAACGGCGGCGATATTGCGGTGCATTTGCGCGGCGACCAGCGGTTTTTGCTGGGGGTTTCAGATTATGTGCGCAAAGACCAGCATGCCGGGATCATCACGCTTGCGGCCAAAAGCGGGGTCGGCGGCGTGGCCACCAGTGGCTGGCGCGGGCGCAGCCATTCGCTTGGTGTGGCCGATGCGGTGACGGTTTTGGCGGCCACTGCGGCCGAGGCCGATGTGCTGGCGACGCTGATTGCCAATGTTGTTGATGTGCCCGGGTCAGTGCGTATAGCGCGCAGCCCGGCCAGCAGCCTCGCCCCCGACAGCGATCTTGGTGCGCGTCTGGTGACTGTGGATGTGGCCCCGCTGACGCCGCACGAGGTGGCGCAAGCACTTGACGCCGGTGCGGCGCGCGCACGCCATTTCGTGGCGGCTGGCCGCGCGATCAGCGTCTTTATCGCCTTGCAAGGGGAAACCCGGATTATCGGCGATGGCATCGCCGCTGCCAGTCTGCAACCAAACCGACAATTGGAGGTCATCTGATGGGCACTGCGAAGATCCGAAAAATCGTTACCTTTGTCGAGGAAACCTTGGTTGAAGCAGGGCAAGATATTGCCCCGCCAACCCGTCGTGCGGCTGCAGTTGCGGTGATCGAGAATCCTTTTGCCGGGGTTTATCAGCCCGATCTGGAGGCATTGATGGTGATCGGCGAAGAGCTGGGCGAATTGCTTGGCAAGAAATGCGTGGCCGCCCTTGGGATTGATCCCTCTATGGCGCAAAGCTACGGCAAGGCCGCGATGGTGGGGGAGAACGGCGAGTTGGAACATGCCGCCGCGATTTTGCACCCGCGTATGGGTAAACCCCTGCGTGCGGCGGTGGAAAAGGGCGCGGCACTGGTTGCGTCGAACAAGAAGCGCGGCGGGATGGGCCATCCGCTTGACGTGCCGCTTGGGCATAAGGATGCGGCCTATGTGCGGTCGCATTTCGACGGGATGGAGGTGCAGATCAACGACGCCCCCCGCGCGAATGAGATTTTAGTGGCGATTGCGGTGACCGATAGTGGCAGGCCCTTGCCGCGCGTCGGCGGGCTGACCCATGATGATGCCGAAGGTAAGGACGGTTTGCGCTAATGGCGATACTGCGCCCCGATAATCTGGTCGATGCGTTGGCACAGCGGGCGACGGTGCGGGCGGCGGAACCCATGGCAGTTCTGGCGGGCGGCACGGATTTTTTCCCGACTTTGGGGAACAGGCAGCCACCGGCACGGGTGCTTGACCTGAGCGGCATCGCAGAGCTGGCACGGATTGAAAGACAGGCGGATGGATGGCGGATTGGGGCGGCGGTGACATGGGCGGGGCTGATTGCAACGCCACTGCCTGCGGTTTTCGACGGGCTGAAAGAGGTCGCGCGGCAGGTGGGATCGGTGCAGATCCAAAACACCGCGACGCTGGCCGGCAATATCTGCAATGCCTCGCCCGCCGCTGACGGAGTGCCGATGCTTCTGGCGCTTGGCGCGCGGGTTGAGGTTGCCTCGGCCAAAGGGCGGCGGGCGCTGGATCTGCGAGATTTCATAACCGGGGTGCGCAAGACCGCTTTGGCGGGGGACGAGATTGTGACAGCGCTTTTGATCCCGGATCATGAGGGCCGCGCGCGCACGGCCTTCGAAAAGCTAGGAAGCCGCGAATATTTGGTGATCTCCATCGCGATGGTCGCGGTGATGCTGGTGCCAGAGGCGGGCAAGATCGGCAAGGCGGCGGTAGCGGTGGGGGCGTGTTCGCCGGTGGCGTGCCGGTTGCCGGGGCTGGAAGCGGCGCTGATTGGGCATGATCTGCGCGCCGATCCGGGCGCTTTGGTGTGCCCAGATCATCTGACGCAGCTGACCCCGGTTTCAGACGTTCGCGGCAGTGCAGATTACCGCCGCCAAGCGGTCTTGGTGTTGTTGCGTCGGGCGCTGCTGAGGGCCGCCGAAGGGATCCGTGATGAATAAAGTTGCCTTCACACTTAACGGCCGCCGCGTCTTGTCTGAAGTGGATGGGCCTTTGCGGCTGGCCACGCTTTTGCGCCGGGAAATGGGGTGCAAGGATGTGAAGATCGGCTGTGATGCGGGCGATTGCGGGGCCTGTACGGTGTTGCTTGATGGCGCGCCGGTCTGTGCTTGTATCACCTCGGTCAGCCATGTGGATGGGCGGCAGGTAGAGACTTTGGCGGGATTGCGCGACGCCGATCCGTTGTTTGGAGCGCTGGCGCAGTCGTTCTTGCGGCAAGGTGCTGCGCAATGCGGGATTTGCACGCCGGGGATGATGGTGTCGGCAATCGCCTTGTTGCGCGAAGATCGCGCGCCGGATGAAGCGGCTGTCAAAGAGGCTTTGGGCGGGGTTTTGTGCCGCTGCACCGGGTACCGCAAGATCATTGATGCGGTGCAGGGGCTGGACGATCCCGCCACCTTCCCCGGTGGCCGGGTGGGCGATGCGCCGATGCGGTTGGACGGCCCTGAAAAGGTCACCGGGCGCGAGGCGTTTGGCGATGATCTGGCGCCCGATGATGCACTTGTCTTGCGGGTGATCCGGGCGCCGGACCATCATTGCAGCTTCACCATTGGCGATACCGATGGTTATGCGCGCCGATTGGGGCTTGATCTGGTGCTGACAGCGAAAGACGTGCCGGGGCTGAACCGCTTTGGGGTTTTGCCGGGCTTTGCCGATCAGCCGGTTTTCGCTGAAGGTGCGGCACGTTTCAAGGGCGAGGCGGTTGCCGCCGTGGTGGGGAGGGCGGCCTTGGTAGAGGCGCTGGATCTGGCGGATTTTCCGGTGGTCTGGCAGGCCGAGGCGGCCTTGATGACGCCCGAGGCCGCCGAAGCCGCATCCGCGCTTTTGCACGAAACTCGCGCAAGCAATGTCATGTGCCGCG
>JBAUHP010000143.1:0-12972 GCA_049680345.1 Albidovulum sp.
AAGCGCATCGCTTTGCCCATCGGAAGGCTGTGCCATCATTGACACTGCCTGCGCAGCCACATTATCGGCCGCTTCATGGAGGTTGAACAGAACATAGTTCTCCTGTGTTAAACGTCGCATCAGCCCCGACGCAGGGCTCGGGGGCAATGTAGCAGCGTAATTGTAATATCTCAATGTGGTGCCTTTTAGGCAAACGCAACACCTATCTGCCTGCATAAAGGCCCACCTTACCCCGGCAAATCGACGCAGAGCCAAGATCAGCTTTGACGATTCGCCCCAGCTTTGCGCTGCGGTTTGGCACCCGCGCCAATGATATCCGGGCCCCTATCGTCCGCCGTCGCATTTTCCAGCATCCTGACCTCACGCTGCGGGAACGGGATGGAGATGCCATTTGCCTTGAACGCATCCCAAAGCGCCAGATAGACCGCGCCGCGCACATTGGTCAGCCCTTCCGCCGGGTCGCGGATCCAGAACCGCAAGATGTAATCGACCGAACTGTCGCCAAAACCGGTGATATGGCAAACCGCCTTATGGCTGCGCAAAACCCGGCTGACCGAACCTGCCGCCTCGACCGCGACTTTGCGCACCAGATGCGGATCATCGCCATAAGCCGTACCGAAAAACAGATCGATGCGCACATATTCATTCGAATGCGACCAGTTCACCACCTGCCCGGTGATCAGATCTTCGTTCGGTATCAAATATTCCTTACCGTCGCGGGTCACCACCGAAACGTAACGCGCGCCCAAGGCCTCGATCCAGCCGAACGTGTCGCCCAAAGAGATCACATCACCCGGCTTCACCGACTTGTCCAAAAGGATGATCACGCCCGACACCAGGTTCGAGACGACCTTTTGCAAACCAAAACCCAGACCGACGCCGATCGCGCCCGACAAGACCGCAAGTCCGGTCAGATCAAAGCCCACCGCCTTAAGGCCCACAAAGAACGCCGCCGAATAAAGCACCACTTGCAGGACTTTGACCGTCAAGACCCGCATTGTGGGGCTGATATCTTCGTTCTCGCTGATCTTGCGAGACGCCCCGCCCGCAATCGTGCGTGCGCCAAAGAAAAGAATGCCCGTAACCAATACCGCCTTCAAAACCGCCAGAACCGAAAGGTGGAAATCGCCAAAATCTATCGCCAGCGCATCCAGAAACTGCATTGCGGCGTGGTGCAGGCCGACATAATAAAGCGTCGCATATATCGTCAGTCCCCAGATCACGATCCGCCGCAGCAGGCGGTTCTTTATCAGCTGCGCGGCGATGCGAATGAACAACCACGCGGTTGCAATCGTCGCCGCAAGCGTCACCAGATAGCGGCGCGATGTATAAAGATAGACGGCCGAAAACCCCGCCGCCGCCAGCCAGGCAAAAACCGAAAAAACAATAAGCTGCATGCGGTTACGCAAGACAACCAGCCACCGCAGCTGCCACTTTTGCAGGCCAGTAAGACTGCGCAGCCAAGCCTCGAATTTCGGGCCGAACCAGCGCGCGATCATCCACGCGGCCACCATACACACCAAGATGGCCGCGATCTGCGCAATCTGGTTCGGAAAGGACATCAGCCGAAGGTTAAGCTGGATCGCCTCCCAAAGTGCTGCCAACCCCGGTACGATTGTGACAATATCGTCTTGCATAGGCCCCCTACTCGCAGCGTCTCATCTTTGTGACAGTTAGCTGGCCGCGCTGGCAAGCCTTACATGCTGCAAGCCAAATCAATGCCCCATCCCCAACGCCACGCTTGCGAGGCATGGGGGCTTGGGTATAAGAGCTTTGCCATGAACATGATTTTTGACATGGATGACCGCGCACGCCTGCCTTGGCGGTTCTTTGGCGCGACGCTGACGGTTCTTGCCTGCCTTTGATGCAGCCTTGTCATCTGTTGTCTCAAAATCACCCTAAAACCACATAGAACCGGAGTGGACCCATGTCCCCCAAGACCCTTTATGATAAAATCTGGGATGCCCATGTCGCGCATGAAGAGGCCGACGGCACTTGCCTTCTGTATATCGACCGCCACCTTGTGCATGAGGTGACGTCACCGCAGGCCTTTGAAGGTCTGCGCATGGCCGGGCGCAAGGTCCACGCCCCCGACAAAACCATCGCGGTGCCCGATCACAACGTGCCGACAACGTTGGACCGCGCCAAGGGTATCGACAACGAAGAATCCCGCATTCAGGTCGATGCGCTTGACAAGAACGCCAGAGACTTTGGCATTCACTACTATCCGGTCTCGGACATCCGGCAAGGCATCGTGCATATTGTCGGCCCCGAACAGGGCTGGACCTTGCCGGGCATGACCGTGGTTTGCGGCGATTCGCATACCGCCACACATGGCGCCTTCGGTGCTTTGGCCCACGGCATCGGCACGTCAGAGGTTGAACATGTCTTGGCCACCCAAACGCTGATCCAGCGCAAGGGCAAGAACATGAAGGTCGAAATCACCGGCAAACTGCGCCCCGGCGTCACCGCCAAGGACATCACGCTTTCGGTTATCGGCGCCACCGGCACCGCAGGCGGCACCGGTTATGTGATCGAATACTGCGGCGAGGCGATTCGCGATCTGTCGATGGAAGGTCGCATGACCGTGTGCAACATGGCCATCGAAGGCGGCGCACGTGCTGGCCTGATCGCACCCGATGAAAAGACCTACGAATATGTCATGGGCCGCCCGCATGCGCCGAAAGCCGCGCAATGGGAAGCCGCCCTGGCATGGTGGAAAACCCTTCACACCGACGAAGGCGCGCATTTCGACAAGGTCGTGACCTTGAAGGGCGAAGACATCGCGCCGGTCGTCACATGGGGCACCAGCCCCGAAGATGTGCTGCCGATCAGCGGCACGGTGCCTGCCGCCAGTGATTTCACCGGCGGCAAGGTTGAAGCGGCGCAACGCTCGCTTGACTATATGGGTCTGACAGCGGGCCAAAAGCTCACCGATATCAATATCGACACGGTCTTCATCGGATCATGCACCAATGGCCGCATCGAAGATCTGCGGGCCGCTGCCGCGATTTTGAAGGGCAAGAAGATCAAGGACGGCATGCGGGCGATGGTTGTGCCCGGCTCGGGCCTTGTGCGCGCGCAGGCGGAAGAAGAGGGTCTGGCCCAGATCTTTATCGACGCAGGTTTCGAATGGCGGCTAGCGGGCTGTTCCATGTGTCTGGCGATGAATCCCGATCAGCTTTCCCCGGGCGAACGCTGTGCAGCCACCTCAAATCGCAACTTCGAAGGCCGTCAGGGGCGCGGCGGGCGCACCCATCTGATGAGCCCGGCAATGGCCGCCGCCGCCGCAATCACCGGTCATCTGACCGATGTGCGCGAGATGATGACAACAACCGAATGACTGGCCGCCCTGTCCCGACAGATGCCCGACGCTTGCGGGACGCCTGCGGGACAGATGCCAGCCCCCGATTTAAGGACCAGACCTGACATGGAAAAGTTTACCAACCTCACCGGCATCGCGGCGCCGATGCCGCTTGTGAATATCGACACCGACATGATCATCCCCAAACAGTTCTTGAAAACCATCAAGCGCTCGGGCCTCGGGGCCAATCTGTTTGACGAGATGCGCTTTACCCAAGACGGCAAGGAAATCCCGGAATTCGTGCTGAACCAACCCGCCTACCGCAAGGCCGAAATACTGGTCGCGGGCGATAATTTTGGCTGCGGATCAAGCCGCGAACACGCGCCCTGGGCGCTGTTGGATTTTGGCATCCGCTGCGTGATTTCAACCAGCTTTGCCGATATCTTCTACAGCAATTGCTTCAAGAACGGCATCTTGCCCATTGTCTTGCCGAAAGACGCCGTCAATCATCTGATGGACGATGCCAGCAAGGGCGCCAATGCCCGCATCGCCATTGATCTGGAAGATCAGACGGTTACGGCATCCGATGGCACGCGCTTCAGCTTTGAGGTCGACGCCTTCAAGAAGCACTGCCTCTTGAACGGTATCGACGATATTGGTTTGACCATGGAAAAAGCGGCATCAATCGAAAGCTTTGAAAGCGCCGCCGCGCAAACTCGTCCTTGGGTGTAACACACGCTTCATCCACAAAATATGGGGCCGTCCACTAGGGCGGCCTCTTTTTTGCCACATTTCAGCCAGATTCACGGCACCAATTTGATGCAAAGCCGCACCAGTTTCATCACGAAATGGCCTTTTTACGCTTGTTAACCTTAACCAATGATTGTCAGGGGTTATGAAAATGGGCGAAACTGTGGCAAGAATAAGGCGTCCCGCCACAATTGACGGGATCGCAACGGAACAGGGTGACGGCACAGTATCGCATCCGGCCAATTTGAGGGAAAAGCAGTGATCTCGCAAATCACAGGCGCATTCGTGCGTGGCGTGTTGGTGATGTTGTTAATCGCCACCCCGTCGCTCATGGTTCCGGGGGTCAGTACCGACACGTCCCAGATCGTGGCGCTTGTGGCCCTTTTTGCGGCCGCCCTCACCTTTTTCGAATATGCCTCTGTCTATCCGGGTCTGGTAGAGTTTCGCGATGCCCCACCCTTTAACCGCATACGCTTCTTGTCACTTTTCGCAACGGTCCTGCTGTTGTCAGCCATTGCCCGTGGTGTGGTTGAGCCGACGACTTTGACGATGTTCATTAATGAACTGGGCAAAAACCTGGGCCTCGCAATCGACGTTCCCTATAGCCCGGTACGGCTGGTGGTGTTGATGTTGCCCGACGGGCTGAACGATCAACATGTCTTGCTTGTGCGCACCGCAGCCGGAATCAGCTATGTGATTTCGCTTCTTACGTTGGTGTTTTTCGTTCTCACCATGCGCCTCATCGGCTGGCCAAGCCGCATGGGCAGCTTCAACGTCTGGATCAACCTTCCGACCTTCGATCCGACCACCGGCGGCGATGTGGTTGATCGCCTTAACCGCGATTCCCGGTTCAACATTGCACTGGGTTTCTTACTGCCATTCCTGATCCCCGCAGTCTTGAAGCTTGCAGCATTGTCCTTTGCACCGATAACGTTGGAAAGCCCTCACACTCTTATTTGGACCATGACCGCATGGGCATTCCTACCCGCCAGCCTCTTCATGCGCGGCATTGCCATGGGGCGTATCGCCCGCATGATCGCCGACAAACGGCGCAGCCTGAACCCCGCAGATCAGGCCGAATTGCAGCTGGCCTGATACTTGCGGCACTTGCGTGGCCAGTATCGGCCCACGCAGAAGTTTTGCGCATTGCCACCTATAATGTTGAACTGACCCGCAAAGGCCCCGGCCTGTTGCTGCGCGATATCGCCCGTGGCAAAGATCCGCAGATTGCAGCCGTCGCATCGGTCATCACCAAGGTTTCGCCCGATATCCTTTTGCTGACAGGTTTTGATTATGACCGTGGTGCTGCGGCCTTGGACGCCTTCGCCGAACGCTTGGCCGCAGACGGCACGCCCTACCCATATCGGTTCGCACAGCGGCCCAATACCGGCATGATGACCGCCTTCGATCTTGACGGAGATGGCAAGCTGCGTGGCCCGGGCGACGCACAGGGCTACGGCCGCTTTGCGGGCGAAGGCGGCATGGCAATCCTCTCACGACTGCCGCTTGATGTGGCTGGCGCGCGGGATTTTTCCGCCTTCCTGTGGCGTGATCTGCCCGAAAACCTGTTGGGTGGTGCCGGGCTGGATACAGAGTCCTCCAGCCATCAGCGGCTGTCTACGACCGCGCATTGGGATGTGTCGGTCACCATGCCGGATGGCCAAAGCCTGCACCTGATGGCCTATCACGCGACGCCCCCGGTCTTTGACGGCCCCGAGGATCGCAACGGCAGGCGCAACCACGATGAAACGGCATTTTGGCTGAAGTATCTGGATGGCGCCCTGCCCTGGGCCCCGCCAAAGCAAAGCTTTGTCATTTTGGGCGATGCAAATCTTGACCCCATCGATGGTGACGGGCGGACCGAAGGGATATTGGCTTTGCTTGCGGACCCAAGGTTGCAAGACCTTGCCCCAACCAGCGAAGGCGGGCAGGCCGCAGCCCTCTCTCAAGGCGGCCCCAATGGCGCGCAAAAGGCTGATGCAGCACATGACACCGCCGACTGGTCCGAAGACAAAGGCCCGGGCAACCTGCGGGTTGATTATGTGTTGCCATCCGCCGATCTGCACGTCGAAGGGGCGGGCATCTGGTGGCCCGACCCCGCCACGCCTGAGGGCGAGATTGCCGCTACCGCCTCGCGTCATCGGCTGGTTTGGGTCGACATCACCCTGCCGTAACACCAATCCGTGCAACATTATATGCGGGCAAATGCTTTCAGGATCGTGCCTGCCGCTTGACCCCGGGGCGGCCATTGGCTAGGCGAAAGGCCACTTATTCAGTCTTTGGGAGCTTTGCCTTGGCCAATCCATCCATCCTCATCCTTGCTGGCGACGGCATCGGCCCGGAAGTCATGACCGAGGTCAAGAAGATCATCGACTGGTTCGGCGCAAAGCGCGGGCTAAAATTCAACGTCTCAGAAGATCTGATCGGCGGGGCCGCCTATGACGCACACGGCGTGCCGCTGACCGACGAAGCCCTGGCCAAAGCGCAAGCGGTTGATGCCGTGCTTTTGGGTGCGGTTGGTGGCCCGAAATACGACAACCTCGATTTCTCGGTAAAGCCAGAGCGCGGCCTTTTGCGTATCCGCAAAGAGATGGATCTGTTTTCCAACTTGCGCCCGGCTCAGTGTTTTGACGCGCTTGCCGATTTCTCTTCGCTCAAGAAAGACATCGTGGCGGGCCTTGATATCATGATCGTGCGCGAACTGACCTCGGGCGTCTATTTCGGCGAACCGCGCGGCATATTCGACGATAATGAAGGCGGCCGCATAGGCATCAACACCCAGCGTTACACCACCGAAGAAATCCGCCGCGTGGCGCGTTCGGCGTTTGAACTGGCCAAGCGGCGCAGCAACAAGGTCTGCTCGATGGAGAAGGCCAATGTGATGGAATCCGGCATCTTGTGGCGTGAAGAGGTGCAATGGGTCCATGACAACGAATACCCGGAAGTCGAGCTTTCGCATATGTATGCCGATAACGGTGCCATGCAGCTGGTACGCGCACCAAAGCAGTTTGACGTGATCGTCACCGACAACCTGTTTGGCGATATCTTGTCAGACTGCGCCGCGATGCTGACCGGGTCTTTGGGCATGCTGCCCTCGGCGAGCCTTGGCGCGCCCATGGCCAGCGGTCGGCCCAAGGCGCTTTATGAGCCCGTTCACGGCTCGGCCCCTGACATCGCCGGCACCGGCAAGGCCAATCCGATTGCCTGTATCTTAAGCTTTGCCATGGCCTTACGCTATTCCTTCGATCAAGGCGCAGAGGCCGCGCGAGTTGAAGATGCCGTGGAAAAAGTGCTGGCCGACGGTGTGCGCACAGCCGATCTGATGGGGCCTGATGGTGGCAAACCGGTCACAACAACGCAAATGGGTGATGCAATTATTGCCGCACTTAATGCGAGTATTTGACCAGAATTTTCAACTTTGATCTGAAATTGGGCGCGCTTGCGCCCATTTTTATTTTCTGAGGTATCTTTTGAAACATATCATCGCCGCCTTGGCCTTTGGCCTGACATTCGTCGGCTTCGCCGAAGCCAAACCCTTCAAGGACATGTTCCCCGAGGTCTATGAAGTCTTGGACGCTGAAGAAAAGATCAGCGTTGACACCATGGATATGCAAGAGGGCAAGGTCAAAGTAGGCGCCAATCTGGCCGAACTTGATCTGCCCAAGGGCTACTACTTTTTGGGCGCCAAGGATGCACGTGTCGTCCTTGAAAACCTCTGGGGCAATCCCCAAGCCCCCGACACTTTGGGCATGATCTTCCCCGAAGGCATTTCGCCATTTCACAACGGAAGCTGGGCGATTGAGATCTTTTTCGACGATATCGGCTATGTCTCGGATGAAGATGCCGGTGGCTATGATTATGATGAACTGCTGACAGGCATGCAAAAGGACACCAAGGACAGCAATACCTACCGGCGCGAGAACGGTTATGACGAGATAGAGCTTCTTGGCTGGGCCGCGCCACCCCATTACGATGCAGCGGGCCGCAAGCTTTACTGGGCCAAACGGCTGCGCTTTGGCGAAAGTGAAGGCGAGACGCTGAACTACAATATCCGCGCCCTGGGCCGCAAAGGCGTGCTGGTGCTGAACTTCATCGCCGGTATGGAAGAGCTGGAGGCGGTCGAAAAAGCGCTTCCCGATGTTTTGAACATGGTCACTTTCACCGAAGGCAACCGCTATGGCGATTTCAAGCCGGGCGTGGATACCGTGGCCGCAGTCGGCATCGGCGGTCTTATCGCCGGTAAGGTTCTGGCCAAGACCGGGCTTCTTGTAGTGATTTTGGCTTTCGCCAAGAAATTCGCGTTCTTGCTGATCCTGCCAATCATAGCGGGATTCAAATTGTTGTTCCGCCGGGGCAAAGACAGCTAAAGCCGCACCACCGGGCCACAGGCCGCATCGGCATCGCTTGTGTCATGGGTGACCATCATCACCGGAATGGCGCGGGCGCGGATATGGGCGAAGACGAAGGCGCGCAGATCGGCGCGCAATTCGGGGTCAAGCTTGCTGAACGGCTCATCCAGCAACAGCGCCTTTGGCTCCGCCAGAAGCGTGCGCATCAAGGCCGCCCGCGCGCGCTGCCCGCCCGAAAGCTCGGCCGGATCGCGATGCTCAAAACCTTGCAGCCCGGCTTGTGACAGCGCCTCGCGGATCGCGACCTGCCGGGCAGCGCGGCCTTTGATGTGCCGCGCCAGACCGAAGGCCAGATTATCGCCCACCGACAGATGCGGAAACATCACCGCATCTTGAAAAAGAATACCGATATGGCGGGCTTCTGCCGCAACCCCGGCCAGATCGCGCCCACATAAGATCACCTTACCCGTCGCCTCAAATCCGGCCGAAAGATGCCCGCCAATATGGTCGATCAGGGTCGATTTTCCGATGCCGGACGCACCCATGACTGTCACGATTTCGCCTGCCGGAATCGTCAATGTCAGCGGGTCGAACAGGGGGGCCGACTGGCCGCGCGGCGTGATCAGGACATCACGAAGTTCCAGACTGCTCATCTCGCACCCCCCAACATGCCGCGGCGATGGCGATAAAGCACCAGCGGCAAGATCAGTGCGGCCGCATAGACCGCAAGCGGCATGGCCGATTGCAACACCGCATAAATCCCCACGACCCGCCGATCCGACCCCGACGAAAGCGTCACCGCCTCGGTCGTAAGGGTGGCCACCCGCCCAGCCCCCATGAACAACGTCGGCAGATATTGCGCCATCGACACCGCAAAACCGATTGCCGCAGCTGTCAGCAAAGGCCGCAACAGCATCGGCAGTTTCACCGCCACCAGCCGCCGCAAGGGACCCGCGCCCAAGGACGCCGCGATCCGTACCGGACGCGGATCAAGCGCGCGCCAGGGGTCGGAAAGCGCGATCATCACGTAAGGAAAGACAAACAGCACCTGCGCCCAGATCACCGCAGAGGCGCCACCCGTCAGCCCGGCCCGCAAAAACACCACGTTCAGCCCATATAGAAAGGCCACCTGCGGCACCAACAGCGGCAAGTATATCAACGCCTCGGCCCAGCCCGCCCGCGACAGCCCGGCGCGATCTTCCCCCTCAAGCCAGGCGATCGCCAGCCCCATGGACAAAACGGTTGTGGCAAGGCCCAACCACAGGCTGTTCATTGCCGCATGGCCCCAACCCGCGCCGGGGCGCATCCATGCCGCAAGTGACCAGCTTTCAGGCAAGAATTGCGGGAAAGACCAGCGCCAGGCAAAGGACCAGACCAACATGCCCAAAAGCGCCAATGCCCCAAGCGTCATCAACCCAAGCGCCAGTCCCGCCATGGCCCGCGCGCCGGGCCCGCCCGCAACCCCGCGCTGGCCAAGACGCACCCACCAAAGACCAAGCCAACGCGCCGGCCCCTCGGCCAGCCACCAAATGGCGATGGCCACGCCCACCAGGGCCGCTTGCAAAATGGCACCTGCCGATGCGGGCAACAAAAGGCTGGTATCGGGCGAAAAGAACCATCTTGTGACCGCAACCGACAAAGTCGGCGGGTTCGAGGGGCCAAGGATCACTGCCATATCAACCACCGAAAGCGCGAAGGCCAGAACCACAAAAATCGGCAAGCGGATAAGCGGATAAACCTGCGGGGCGATAAGCTTGGCCCAGACCTGCCCCTTGCCATACCCAAGCGCGCGCCCGGCGTTAAGATGATCTTTCACCGGCAATTGCGACAGGGCCGCAAGTATCACCAACAAGAAGAATGGCAATTCCTTGATCACCAGACCAAGGGTCAGGGCCAGCCCCAAAGGATCGTGCACCGTGGCCAGATCGGGCGGCAATTGCCAGCCGCTGACCCATGGGCTGACCATCCGCGCCAACCACCCGGAAGGGGCGATCAGGAAGGCCAGACCGATGGCCATGGCGGCATGGGGTGCAGCCAGCAAAGGTGCCAGAAGCCGCGCAATCCGCCCGCCCGTCAACCAGCGCGGCTGGGCTGCGCATAGCCCAAAGGCAAGCATAAGCGCCAAAACCGTCGACGGAAGGCCGGTAAACAAAGTCAGCCCAAGACTTGTCCAGATGCCCGGCAGCCCCGCCAACCGCCGCCACGGGTCAACCGACGGGCCAACCGCGCCGATTGCGGGCAGATGGCCAAATGCGGCGGCCAGCGTCTCCCACAGGCCCGCGATGATGGGCAAGACCAGCGCGCCCATCACCGCAATCAGCACCACAAGCCTAAGGCCGCGCCCCGCTTGCGTGGTCATTTTGTATAGCGCTTCGCCCATTCCTCGGTGATCATCGCCATCCAGCTTGGATGCGGCTCAATCAACGTAGCCCCAAGGCTTTCGTTCGAGGGAAGTGCAGGCGAGGTTGGCAGGGCGGCAAAAGCGGCCAGTTCAGCCGGGCCCAGTTTCGCCGCATCCAGAACCGAGTAGCTGCCCAGGATCGAGATGTCTTGCGCTTGCGCCTGTACCGCCGGATCAAGCAAGAAGTTGGCCACCACCATCGCCCCTTCGCGGTGCGCCGCGTTATAGGGAATGGCGACAAAGCTGATATTGCCGATACTGCCGCCCTCAAAACCGTAGCTGCGCACAGTTTCAGGCAAAAGCCCTTGCTCCACCGCCGCCGCCGCAGCCGCCGGATCGAAGGCCATGGTGAAATCAACCTCACCATCATTCAACATCTGTTGCAGCACGCTTTCGTTTTCCGGGAAAGTTTCACCCCCACGCCACAGGTTGGGCCGAAGCGCGTCATACCACGCCCAAAGCGGGGCCGTCACTGTGGCAAAGCTTGCCTCTGTCGCGGGGCTTTGCAGGGCTGACGCATCCAAGGAAAGCTCGATCAGCGCTTGTTTCAAGAAGGTCGCGCCCATGAAATTCGACACGGCCGGATGGGTGAACCGGCCCGGATTGGCCCTGGCCCAGTCTTGCAAGGCGGCCACGGATCGGGGAGGTTCACTCACCCGCGCGCTGTCATAGGTCATAACGAATTTGGCCAGACGCCAAGGCGATTCATACCCCTCTGTCGGGATGGTGAAATCGACGGTGGCGGCACTGCCCGGCGTCAGATCCAGATATCTGGAATTGGGCAGATCGGCCAAAAACGGGCCGTGCAGCAAGCCTTGATCTTTCATCGACAAGAAGTTGCCGCCGTTGATCCAGATCATGTCAACCGAACCGCCGCTGTCTTGCCCCGCCGCCTTTTCGGCCACCACGCGGGTCACGGCCTCTGCCGTATCGCTAAGTTTGACCTGCTCTAACTGAACGCCGTATTTTTCCGACACCTGATCATCAACCCAGGCAATGAAAGCATTGGTACGCGCATCACCGCCCCAGGCGTTCCAATATACAGTCTGGCCCTTGGCGGCAGACACTATGTCATCCCAGCTATCGGCAAATACTGGCAGGGCGGCGGCAGACAGCAACATGGCTAAAATCGGAAGTTTCATCAGGGCCTCTCGGTTGTTTCAGTCGTATTTGTAAATGCCTGCCAGCCCATATGCCATCGCGTCAGCGTGGTGATCAGGCAAAGCGCTGCAAAGAGATAGGCCAGCATTGGAAATGCGGCGGGCCAAAGACACATGGCGACGAAAACCGCGATGGTTTCGGCCCCTTCGGTCAGCCCGCCGATATAATGGATGCCCTTGGTTGGGTAATCACCGGCTGCCATGCCGCGTTTGGCCGCGATCGCGGCGAAGGCCAAAAAGCTGGAACCTGTCCCCACGAAGGCCGCAATCAACACCGCAGCAGCCAGCGCGTTTTGCCCCGGATCCGCCAAGGCGAAACCCAATGGCACAAGGGCATAGAACAAGAAATCACATGCTATATCCAAGAATGCCCCACGATCAGACGGGCCTCGCAGCCGCGCCAACGCACCGTCCAGGCCATCGGCGATGCGGTTCACCAAGATCAGCACCAGTGCCAGATGGTACCACCCGAAGGCCAACGCGACGACACCCGCCAAGCCCGCTCCGAACCCCGCCAAGGTCACCTGATCAGCGGTGGCACCGCGCGCCGACAGGCCTTGCGCAAAAGGTGCCAGAACCGTTTCTTGCAGCGGCACAATAAAGCGGTCGATCATCCCTGGCCCCGACGCCAGCTATGGAAACGCGCCAAAATTTCCAAGACACGCGGATTGACATGGGCCTTCTTCCATTCGCCCGCCGCATATTTATTCGCCTCGGCCAGTGTCGGATAAATGTGGATCGTGCCCAATATCTTGTTAAGCCCCAACCCATGTTTCATCGCCAGCACAAACTCGGCCATCAGATCACCGGCATGTTCGCCCACAATCGTCACACCCAAAATCCGGTCCTTACCCGGCGCGGTCAGCACTTTGACAAACCCAAAAGCAGCGCCATCGGCAATCGCGCGGTCAAGGTGCTCGATCCCGTAGCGGGTCACTTCAACCGCAATCCCCTTTTCGCGCGCCTCTTGTTCATTCAGCCCGACCCGCGCCACTTCGGGGTCAATGA
>JBAUHP010000144.1:0-2890 GCA_049680345.1 Albidovulum sp.
CATCGATGGGAGTGATCAGCACGACAAAGCCGGTTCCCGCCCCGGTTTCGCGCGGCTCAACATGCCAGACTGTGGTCGGGTTGTCTTCGGGGGCTTGAAACGTCGCCGTCACACCCAGCGTCGCGGCCTGATGAAGGGCGTTTGACGCTGCGGGCAAAGATCTTGAGAACGCCGTGTCGTTCAGGGATTCTTCAAGCGTATGTCCAAGAAGCAGGTCTGACTTTCGGCCCAGCCACCGCGCCGCCGCCACATTCACTTCTTCGACGATGCCCGAAGGGTCAATCGCCAGCACTGGAACCGGAATCGCCGCGATCAGCCCTTCCAGCATCTTCAGGCGGTCTTGTAACGCCGCCTCGCGGCGTCGGTGTTTGGCCACGTTGCGAACGGTGCCGAACATACGCAACAGCATTCCGTCAACGATATGCGCGCGCACGTCATTCTCAACATAGATTTCCATACCGTCATATCGACGGTCAAGCGCCGGGGCCGCATCGACCTCAAACCCAGTGGCAATCAGATTGCGGATGAAATCCTCATTTTGCCGGTTGCGTGGAAAAATCTCATGCACAGGGCGGGCGTTCATATCAGCACCGGCCGGCAGGTGATAAAGCCGCGCCATGGCCTGATTGCAGTGCCGCCAGACCGGATCGTTTTCGAAAATCTGCCGCTCGACTTCGGCGTCAGGCGTGGCCAGATCAACCGGCAATCCGAACTCCATACACCAGCACGCATCATTTGAGGCGGCCAGCATCCCGGACAATACGGCCAATTCTGTATCGCTCGCGGCATCACGCACGTCATGTTCCGTTCGAAGTGTCTTGGCGGGTTCTGCGTTCATCCTGACAGAGTGCAAATTATCATCACATGATGCAATATTTATTTAAGAAGCCTGAATTCCTTTGTTTTTATATGGATATTCGCCGGAACTGCGCTGCATATTTGACCAACCCTGCGGCCTGGGATAATCTCAGAGGACCGGGATGCAGCGCAGTTCCACGAAAGTGCCCCCCAAATTCGGGGAACGATCGCGGGCCAGGGGCCCGTGGGTTTCGTTCTAAAATCGTGATGCAGGCTCCGCGAAAGGGCTGATCGATGGGACATCCAACCATCAAAGCCAGTAAGCGTCCGCTTGCGCGTCGGACAACAATACGGCACAAAAAGCGATGCGGTCCGGCGCCATTCACCTGTCGGCCAAGAAATTCGGTGACCGGTGACCGAAGGATCGGGCATAGCAGGCCGTGCGCCAACGCCTATTCCATGAAATAGCTTGTAATGCGCCCGACGCCCTTAACTTCATGGGTGCGGCTCTCGATCTTTGTCCGGGCTGGCCCAAGTGCGCTTAGCATGGCTTCGGATATCTGTATCCTGCCCTCGGCGCCCGTCGATTCCAGGCGGCTTGCCAGGTTCACCGTGTCGCCCCAGACGTCGTAGACGAACCGTCTGCGACCGATCAGCCCCGCGATCACTGGCCCGGTATGGATGCCAATGCGCAGGCGCATACCATGTGCTGCATCATTGGTTGTGCGAATGACCTGACGCGCAAAATCCATGGCCGCATGCGCGTGATCGGGGCGTGGATGTGGAATGCCCGACGCGACCATATAGGCATCCCCGATGGTTTTGATTTTCTCAACACCGCAACGGTCCGCTATAATGTCGAAGGTTTCAAACAAGGCTGCCAACTCGCGGACCAGAGCAACCGGTTCTGTTCGTGCAACCATCGGCGTGAAGCCCACTATGTCTGCAAAAACGATACTCGCAGCGTCGAAACGATCGACGATTTCCACTTCTCCATTGTTCAGCCGTGATATGACCGGCGAGGGCAGTACAGCGCGCAGCAGCGCATTCGCCCTTTGTTTTTCGTGTTCGATCTGTGACAGGTAGTCTTTTTCGCGCGCGCGCCAGCGGCTGCGCTCCAGACAGGCATTGGTACGCGCGTGCAAAAGCACCGGATCAATGGGTTTGGGAAGGTAGTCATCCGCACCCGCACTGATGCACGCGGCAATCGCCTCGGTTTCAGTTAGCCCCGACACCATGACGACAGCCAGATCGCGCCAACGCAAGTCGCCTTTGATCCGGGTCAGCAATTCGATCCCGTTTGCACCCGGCATCAAGATATCGACAAGGGCCAGATCAAAAGGCGTTGTTTCAAGCAATTCCAGTGCGGCCTTTACGCAATCCGCTGACCGAACCAGATGGCCATGGCGTTCAAGCTGCCGGATCAACACATCGCGGTTGGCTTGTTCGTCATCGACCACCAATATCCGTCCGGTTTCGACCTGGCGCAAAGCCTCGGCCGATTTGAGGATGGCAGCCAGATCGATTGCCATGGCGTCGTCTTCACGATCGCTCCAATCCTCGACTTTTTCGATTTCGGACAAAAGTGTGCGCGCGGCCCGAAGCACCGTTTCGATGTCTGCGTGGACCGTGGCGGACAGGTCTTCGGCGAAATCCTCCATCACCAACTCGGAATATCCGATAATGGCGTTGATTGGCGTCCGCAGATCGTGACGCAAACGTGCGGCAGATGTCTCGGTCTGGTTCAGGTCAACATCATGGCGCTGAAGCGCATAGATGAATGACGTTAGTTTTTTCGCGGCTTCCAGGACTTTCTCAAGATCATCAATCGCCTCTTGTGGTGCCGTCCCAGCCGCTTCTTCCAACAAGAGTTGCTGGGTTCCGAGCAGGGCTTCGGCAGGGCTTGCCAATCGTCGGGCGATGCGCGCGGCCATCATCAACCGTTTGTCGCTGTCTTGGGGGGGGCTGGTCATCAGCGGTCAAGCAATTTTGCTATTTTCTCTAACAGGCCGGGCAGTTCAATCGGCTTGGTGTAAAAGTCGTCACAGCCGGCTTCCAATGCTTTGGTGCGGTCACTGTCCATCGCATGCGC
>JBAUHP010000145.1:0-5973 GCA_049680345.1 Albidovulum sp.
GGATCAGCGGCACGATCCAGCTTTTGGGCGGGGTCAGATAGCGGTTAAGATCCACCTCCAGCACCACTTCCACATTCGGTGCATGGCGCACGGCTTCGGCGGCCTTTTGGGCCACATCGGTTTTGGGGAAGCTTTTGAGCGTGACCAAGACCTTGGCATTGGTTTCACGCAAGATCGCGCTCAACTGCTCTGGTTCCAGCAGCGGGTTGATCGGGTTGACGATGCCCGCAACCATGCCGCCCAAAAGCGTCACGGCCGTCTCAAGGCAATTGGGCAGCATAAACGCCACCACATCGCCTTCACCCACACCAAGGCTGCGAAACAGGTTGGCGGCTTGGGTGACACGGCCATGAAGCGCGTCCCAGCTTAGCGTCTCGGCGTGGTCCTTCGCCCCCGACAATATCTGAAAGCTGACGGCATTGCGCGCGCCAAAAGCAGCGCGCGTGCGGCCCAGGAATTCGTTGATCGTGACCGGCATGCCCCGCGCATCATAACCCATCTGCGCTTCAAGCGCGTCGCGATCAGCGGCTGTTGCGAAAGCTTCCATCTTTATTCCTCCCAGATCCTGTGGCCAGACCTTGGGGGCAAGAATGGGAAGAAATGCCGGTGCAAGCAAGCCTTACGCAGGGGCTATGTGACGCGACGGCACAAAAAAGGGCGCCAAGGCGCCCCTTTCGCGATCATTATGGTGGCGATCAGGCCGCAGGAATACGCAGTACCTGGCCCGGATAGATCTTGTCCGGATGGGTCAGCATCGGCTTGTTGGCCTCAAAAATCTCAGGATAGCGGTTGGCATTCCCGAGGGTTTTCTTGGCAATCGCCGACAGCGTGTCGCCCTTGGCCACGGTGTGAAACACCGGCGTGGCACCGGCCACATCATCATCCTCAACCTCGGCCACGCCATTGACGTTGCCAACCGCCAAGATGACCTTTTCCTTCATTTCTTGCGAAACCGCCGTACCGCTGACCACGACCTTGTCGCCCTGAACCTTGATATCAAGCCCCTTGGCATCCAGCCCCAGCCCCTCGATTTCGGCCTTCAAGGCCTCTTCCGCGGGCACTTCTGCCGCCTCGGCCGACGATCCGAACAATTTCTTGCCCGCCCCTTTTACAAAACTCCAAACACCCATTGGCACCTCCTACATTGGCCCGTCAGCACCGGATGATCCGGCGCCGCTCACAGCCCTCAACTTCGCCCCAGTGACAAGCCGCTGTCAACCCGCCATACCGCCATCGGTGAATTGCAGCTTGGCCAGCCTTGCGTAAAGCCCGCCTTCCGCGACCAGCGCATCATGCCGCCCTTCCGCAACAATCCGGCCCTGATCGAACACCACGATCCGGTCGGCCTTTTTCACCGTGGCCAGCCTGTGCGCCACGATCAGCGTGGTGCGGCTTTCGCTCAGCCGCTCAACCGCGATTTGCACCGCGCGTTCGCTTTCGGCATCAAGCGCCGAGGTCGCCTCATCCAAAAGCAGCACCGGCGCATCGCGCAAAATCGCGCGCGCAATCGCGATCCGCTGCTTTTGCCCGCCCGAAAGCATCACCCCACGCTCGCCCACATAGGTGTCATAACCGTCCGGCAATGCGCTTAAGAACTCATGCGCCGCCGCCGCGCGCGCCGCCTCTTCCACCTCGGCGTCCGTCGCATCGGGGCGCCCGAAGCGGATGTTTTCCCGCGCCGAGCTTGCAAAAATCACCGGGTCTTGCGGCACCAAGGCAATCGCACGCCGGAAATCACTGCGCCCCAGATCGCGCAGATCCTGCCCGTCCAGCGTCACACGCCCCGTCTCGGGGTCATAAAACCGCTGGATCAACTGAATGACCGTGGTCTTCCCCGCCCCCGAAGGCCCGACCAGCGCCACGGTTTCACCCGCCCGCACTTTCAGATTAACCGCCTCAAGTGCCGATTGTCCGGGGCGTGACGGGTAATGGAAGGTCACATTCTCAAACGCAATCTCACCGCGCACCGGGCGCGGCAGGTCGGTTGGCAAGACCTGATCAAGGATCGGATCCTTGGCGCTTAGCAATTCACTCAGGCGTTCCGTCGCCCCGGCGGCGCGCTGCAATTCGCCCCAGATTTCCGACAAAGCCCCCGTAGACCCCGCAACCATCACCGAGAAAATAACAAATTGCACCAGATCGCCAATGCTCATCTCGCCCAGCCGCACATCACGCGCCCCGACCCAAAGAACCCCCACAACCCCCGAGAATATCAAGAAAATCACGATCACCGTCATCAGTGCCCGCGCCGTGATCCGGGTTTTGGCCGAGGCGAATGACTTCTCTGTCACCTCTGCAAAGGCCCGCCGGCTTTCGCCCTCATGGGTAAAGGCCTGCACGGTTTGCACCGATGATAAAGCCTCGGAGGCCTGCGCCGATGATGCGGCAATCCAATCCTGGTTTTCCCGGCTCAGCACCCGCAACCGCCGCCCCAAAACCACAATCGGTATGATCACCGCAGGCACGATCAGCAACACCAACCCCGTCAGCTTGGCGCTGGTGAACAACATCAACACCAGACCGCCGGTCAAGATCAGCGCATTGCGCAAGGCGATGGAAACCGACGATCCGATCACCGACAAGATCAAGGTCGTATCGGTGGTGATCCGGCTTAAGACCTCGCCGGTCATCAGGTTTTCATAGAAGGTCGGGCTCATCCCGATCACCCGGTCAAAAACCGCGCGGCGGATATCGGCAACCACCCTTTCACCCAGCCGCGTGACCAGATAATAACGCGCGCCGGTGCCAAGCGCCAAAAGCCCCGCAATGCCCACGGCGGCCAGAAAATACTGATCCAGCAAAGTCGCACCCTGGTTGAACCCGTCAACCACCCGGCGCACCGCCAACGGCAAGATAAGCGATATTGACGCGGTCAAGACCAGCGCCATCAGCGCCAGTATGACCATGCCGCGGTAAGGCTTCATGAAGGGCCAAAGCTGGGCCAGCGCCCCCACGCGTTTAGAGATGCCACGATCTTCGGCAGTGGTTTTGGGTCCGCGCGCCATAAAGCCTCCGCTATCGGTCCCACGGGTTTAGGCAAAACCCCGATGGGTGGCAAGAAGCGCCATGGTCGCAGCCATATCAGCCTTAAGGCTCGCCTGCCCCCATAGCTGACCCCAAAGCTGTTTTGGGACCTGCCGCCAATTCCGCCGCAAGCCCGGATGCCACATCGCGTCCCGATTGCCACGCCCCATGCACGGTTGAATGCCAGCGCAGCGAAAACGCCTCGCCTGCAAAGCGGATAGCGCCGGTTTCGGCCGCGATCATCGCCTTTCGGCTTTTGCCGCCGCCGACCCGCGCATAGCTATAGGCACCGCGCACCCAGGGGTTCCTCTGCCAACCGGTCACTTCTGCCGCCTTGATGGCGCGGATCACATCGCCGCCGAATACAGCCACCAAAGCATCACGCCCGAAGGCGATCATCGCATCGCGCCCCGCCGCCGCCAGATCACGCGCATCGCTGCCCCCGACATGGCCAATGATTTTGGGCTGGGGGCCCCCGACGACCTGAAACCCAAAAGGCAAAGCGCCCTCGCCCGGCAAGGTATGGCAAAACAAGATATCGGGCTGATCAATGGGCAGACGGTCAAAGGCGAAGGCAATCTTCTCGTAACTCCCACAAGGCAGATCTTGCATGAGGTCAGTCAGGTCTTTTGCCGGGCCCGGCCCGATACGAATGCCCCCCGACAACAAAACATTGGTCGAGGCGGTGACAATCGCGGCTTTCGCCTCAATCGGCCCGCCCGAGGTTTCAAGCCGCACGCCGCCGCTTTGTTCGTCGATTGCCCGAACCGCAACCCCGGTCTTGATCGGCAGCCCGGTGCCAAGGCGTTCAACCAACCCGCCAAGCCCGCCGGTGACCACCCAATTCACTTCGCTGTCGTCATAATCGCCGTAGCCCAGCGCCGAGGTGCGTTCCGGGTCTTCGCTGATCATCAGCTGGAAAAGGTTGCGCACGAAAGGCTGCCATTTGCCGCTTTCGGGCAGCACTTGCGTGATGGGCAGGTCGCGCCCGGCTTTCGCCGCATCGTAAACCGCCGCAAAGGCGGCGTTCAGGCTGGCGCTTAGGGCGGCCAGTTCCTCGGGGCTTTGCCAGCGGCCGCCAATGAAAGCCATGGCTTTGTCGCCGCGATCTTCGCGCTCAAATCCCCATCCAAGTTTTTCGGCCTCAGCCACCAGCGGATTGACATCGGCGCAGTGAAACCACTGGCACCCCTGATCCCAATGCCCCGGCAGCGATGTCTTGTCGGTATAAGCCCGGCCCCCGATGCGGTCGCTGGCCTCAAGGATGGTGAATGAAATGCCGCGCGCCGCAAGCTCCCTCCCCGCACCGATGCCCGCCGCACCCGCACCAACGATCACCACATCAACCATCTTGTCTTGCCCCGATCTGCCCGGCCGGATTTGCCTTTCGGTCACCTAATCACAAATGCCGCCAAAGTGTAATAGAGCGCCCCCGCGCCCGTGTTCGGGGCGCAGCTTTTGGGGCGTGAAAGTCTTAACATTTCCCTAATATGATTTTCGTTTTTGTTTTTTATCAATGTGTTGCGAATTTTTTCACTGTGAAACCCATGAAAAACCGCGCTTCTCCTGAAGCCTTGCACTCATCCTCATGCCCGGCTAAAAGAGCGCAATGCGGGCGTTGTGTAATGGTAAGACCTTAGCCTTCCAAGCTAAAGACGCGGGTTCGATTCCCGCCGCCCGCTCCATCCATCTCAGCGCTCGGAATTCAGTGTCTCGCAATTTGCGGTTGAGGATTTCCATTCCCGCCACTTCCCTCTAGTCTTTCCCAAAACCAAAAAAGGCAGGCAGGATGCAAATCGTCTTTCATATCGGCGCCCATTGCACGGATGAAGGCAAAATCACCCGCGCATTGCTGCGCAGCCGGAGTGAGCTTATCAAACACGGCGTCAGCGTCCCGCCGCCGCGCCGCTACCGCCCATTGATCCGCGAGACGCTCAATATTCTTGGCGGGATGGTCGCCACCAACGAAGTTGAAGATCTGCTGCTTGAAACGATCGTCGAGGAAGACGGCATCACCCGGGTGGTCTTGCTTCACGAAAACCTCATCTGCATCCCGCATCGGGCCATCGGCGAAGGGGGCCTATACTCGATGGCCGCGCGCCGAATAGCAGCCTTCGCCCGTCTCTTCCCGTCACATGACTGCGAATTTCATCTGGGCCTGTGCAACCCCGCGACGCTGGTGCCTTCGTTGGCGCAAAAGGCCGGGCCGGATGGGTATGAGATGGTGATGGCCGGGGCAGATGTCAGACGGTTGCGCTGGCTTTCGACGATACAAAACATCGTCCAAACCGGGTTCGGCGATCGTTTGACCTTGTGGTGCAACGAGGACACGCCGCTGATCTGGCAAGACGTTTTGCGCAGTCTGGCAGGCGGGGTTGGCAGCGCGGTACCGCTTGAGGGCGACCTTGATCTTATGGCTGCATTATTGAACCAAGAGGGCTTGCAACTTTTCACCGAAGCACTCGCCAAGATCGACCCTGAAGACCGAGAGGCGCGCTATGCGCTTGTCGGCCAGATGCTGGCTAGCCACTCAGGCCCGGGCGAGCTTGAGATTGATATCGACTTGCCAGACTGGACAAGCGATTTGGTCGAAAGTGTCACCGAAACTTATATTGCCGATTGCGCCGCCATTGCAGCCCTACCCGGCGTGCGGTTTTTGACGCCCTAATACAGTCGGGCCAAGTCTATCGGGCCAGGCTGAGGCGGATCACCCCATGCCCAAGGCAGCTTTGTACATTTCCAAGACGGCCTCTTCCTCGGCGATATCATCCTTGTCGCGTTTGCGAAGTGCGATCAGCTTGCGGATCACCTTGGTGTCATAGCCACGCCCCTTGGCTTCGGCCATGATCTCTTTTTGCTGTTCGGTGATGTCTTTCTTTTCGCTTTCAAGATGCTCGTATTGCTCAATGAACTGGCGCAGTTCGGCGGCGGTCACACTATAGGTCGCGT
>JBAUHP010000146.1:0-4732 GCA_049680345.1 Albidovulum sp.
CATCCATCGGCGAAGGTCAACCGATTGTGATGCTTTGCTCTTTCCTTAGGCGCGTCCAGCGACTAGGTTTCGCGCCGAATTGACCCTAGGAGGCAGGCATGTCAGAGATTAAAGACCCCGAAAACACGATCATCATCACCCTCAAGGACGGCCCCGTCGTTGTGGAGCTTTTGGCCGGGGTGGCCCCCAAGCATACCGAACGTATGAAGGTTCTGGCGCGGGCCGGAAAATATGACAATGTCGCCTTCCACCGCGTCATTGACGGCTTCATGGCGCAAACCGGTGATGTGGAGCATGCCAATATGGAAGCGCCCGAATATAACGCCCGCCGCGCAGGCACCGGTGGGTCGGATATGCCCGATGTACCAGCCGAGTTTTCCAAATTACCGCATGATCGCGGCACAATCGGGGCGGCGCGGTCTTCGAACCCCAACAGCGCCAATTCGCAGTTCTTCATCAACTTCAGCGATAATGCCTTCTTGAACGGCCAATATACGGTTTATGGCCGGGTGATTTCGGGCATGGAACATGTCGACAAAATCGCACGCGGCGAACCACCGGCAAGCCCGGACCGGATGATCTCGGTGAAAGTCGCCGCAGATGTCTGAAAACCGCATCTTCTTGACGGGCGCGGTCGCTGTGGTCGTGTCCATTGGGGCTGCGATGTTTCTTTATTCGCAGATGTCCAGCGGCGCCATTGCGGCAGAAGACGGACCCGGCCCCAACCTTTTGATTGATGTGGCAGGTCAGGCAAATGGCCGGGTGGTGATTGATCTATTGCCCGAGATTGCACCAAAGCACGTGGCGCAAGTGGTCGAAATTGCCCGCACGGGGGGGTATAACAACGTGACCTTCCACCGCGTGATCGATGGCTTCATGGCCCAGACCGGTGATGTCAAATACGGCAAGATCGGTGCCGACAGCTCCCTTGCAGGGACCGGAAAGTCGGATCTGCCCGATATTGTGGCAGAGTTTTCCGATATCGCCTATCAGCGCGGCATTGTCGGGATGGCGCGGTCGAACAATCTGGACAGTGCCAATTCGCAGTTCTTCATCATGCTGGCGCCCAACGGGTCGTTGGATGGCAAATATACGGTGATCGGCCATGTGATCGAAGGCATGGAGATCGTCGATCAGATCAAGAAGGGCGACCCGGATCTGAACGGCGGCGTGGTTGACCCGGACCGGATGTATAACGTCACCGTGGAAGAGTGAATTCGCGCACCCCTGAAAAGGCGTGATCCAAAGGAAAAAGGGCGGGTAAATCCCCGCCCTTTTGCTGTTTTGGTTTTGCCTCGTATCCGCGTGCCTTCGGCCCACGGGCTACGGGGCAGATTATCCGATCACCACCAATGCATGGCGTTTCTTGCCCGCCGTCAGCTTCAGCGGCGCCGCCAGTTGATCGGCCCCGATGCGCAGGCCCGCATCGGAAAGCACTTCATCATTCAGCCGCGCGCCGCCTTCCTGGATCAGCCTCTTGGCATCCTTGCCCGAAGCCGCAAGCCCCGCGCGCACGAACAGCTGCACGATCCCCAGCCCTTCGGCAGCCTCGCCAGCCGATACCGTCAGCGTCGGCAGATCATCGCCCACGCCGCCCTTCTCGAACACTTCGCGCGCGGTGGCTTCAGCGGCGGCGGCAGCCTCTGCCCCGTGCAAAAGTGTGGTGACCGCATTGGCCAGCACGACTTTGGCTGCATTGATTTCGGACCCGTCCAGCGCACCGAGGCGCGCGCATTCCTCCAGCGGCAATTCAGTATAAAGCTTGAGGAACCGACCCACATCGGCATCTGTGGTATTGCGCCAGAACTGCCAGAATTCGTAGGGCGACAGCATATCGGGGTTCAGCCAGACAGCACCCGACTGGCTTTTGCCCATCTTCTTGCCATCGCTGGTGGTCAAAAGCGGTGAGGTGAGGCCATAGATCTCACCCTCCAGCACCCGCCGCGTCAGATCGATCCCGTTGACGATATTGCCCCATTGATCGGACCCGCCCATCTGCAACAAGCAGCCATAGCGGCGGTGCAGCTCCAAAAAGTCATAGGCCTGCAATATCATATAGTTGAACTCAAGAAACGACAGGCTTTGTTCGCGGTCAAGCCTTGATTTGACGCTTTCAAACGCCAGCATCCGGTTGATCGAGAAATGCCGCCCGATATCGCGCAAAAAGTCGAGGTAGTTCAGCCCGTCCAGCCATTCGGCATTATTGACCATCACCGCATCATCCGCACCGTCACCAAAGCGCACATAAGCCGAAAAAACCTGTTTGATCCCTGCGATATTGGCATCAATCTGTTCGGGGGTCAGCAGGGGGCGCTCATCGGTGCGAAACGACGGATCGCCCACCTTGGTGGTGCCGCCGCCCATAAGCACAATCGGCTTATGCCCGGTCTTTTGCAGCCAGCGCAGCATCATGATCTGGATGAGGGATCCGACATGAAGGGACTTCGCGGTGGCATCAAAACCGATATAGGCAGGCACCACGCCTTTGACCAAAGCCTCATCCAGCGCCTGATAGTCGGTGCAATCGGCCATAAAGCCGCGTTCCATCATCACACGCATGAAGTCGGATTTTGGGTGGTAGGTCATCACAGGATCGTCCATTCTGGGTTTCATGCAATCGTATATCGGCGGGAAGGGGCAAGGGAAAGACCATGTTGAAGCAGGGCGCGGTTTGGGCATTGGGCACGATGTCGGGCACATCGCTTGACGGTGTCGATGCGGCCATGGTCCAGACGGATGGCGAGGTGATACTTGGCTTTGGTGAAAGCGGTTATCACGCCTATACGGATGGCGAACGTGCGGCGCTCCGCGCGGCCCTTGGGTGCTGGCCCGATGATCCGGGCGTGGCCGAGGCCGCCGAGGTGGTCGAGGCCGCACATGCCGGGCTTTTGGCGCGGTTTGGTGGTGCGGAGGTGATCGGCTTTCACGGCCAGACATTGGCCCATGACCCCGCCGGGCGCGGCACCCATCAAGCGGGCGATGGTAGCATTCTGGCCGAGGCTTTGGGCCTGCCGGTGGTCTGGGATTTTCGCAGCAATGATGTGCGTCTGGGCGGGCAGGGCGCGCCTTTGGCCCCTTATTTCCATTTCGCCTGCGCCAAATGGATGGGTGCAACTGCCCCCTTGGCTTTCCTCAATCTGGGCGGGGTCGGCAACCTCACATGGGTCAATCCGGCTTTGCCCGGCCCCGATGCGCCGGGGGCCTGTCTTGCGTTTGATACCGGCCCCGCCAATGCGCCCCTCAATGATCTGATGCGCGCCCGCTTGGGCCAAGATCGCGACGATGGCGGCGCATTGGCGGCCCAGGGCCAGGTGGATGGGGCGCTGATCGCTCGTTTCCTGGCCCAGGCCTATTTTCTGAAAATGCCGCCCAAGTCTTTGGACCGGAACGATTTTCACTGGCTTTTGCCCGCCGTTCAACATCTGTCAGATGCCGATGCCGCAGCCACCCTTACCGCTGTGGCCGCCCAAGCCGTAGCACGCGGGGCCGAGCATTTCCCAAGCCCACCCGAACGCTTGCTGGTGACCGGCGGCGGACGCCATAACCCCACGCTGATGCGGATGCTGTCCGATTGTCTTGCCCTGCCGGTCGGCCCCATCGAGGATATGGGGCTTGATGGCGATATGCTGGAGGCGCAAGCCTTCGCCCATCTCGCAGTCCGGGTGTTGCGCGGCCTGCCGACCTCTGGCCCGTCTACAACCGGGGTTGCCACGCCAGTGGGCGGCGGCAAGATCAGCTATCCCGAAATCGGGGGGATGCGGCATGGTTAAGACCGTTACAGTCGTGGGCGCAGGCGTAGTCGGTGCGGCCATTGGCTTTTATCTGGCCCGTGCAGGCGCGCGGGTAACGGTGATTGATGCATCCACCCCGGCCTCGGGCGCGTCGGGCCGGTCTTTTGGCTGGATCAATGCAAGCTTTTTTGCCTCGCACGATCATTTCCGCCTGCGCATGTCCGCCATGGCCGCCCATCACGCGCTGACCACTGACCTTGGCCCCACCGGCGCAGTTTGGCCCGGTGCCGTCAGCTGGGAACAGTCCGGCGACGCGCTAGAGGCGACTGCGACCACGCTGGAGGAAATGGACTACCCTTTGCGCCGCATCAGCCGCACCGAATTCGCCCGGCTGGAACCCGCGATCGCCGCCCCGCCGCCCGAGGCGCTGTATTTCCCGACCGAAGGCATCATTGATCTGGCCGATCTTACCCGCCGTTTGCTGGCAGGTGCGGCGCGTCATGGTGCGCGTCTTTGCTGCGGAGTGCCGGTCACCGAAATTCGCGCCAAGGGTGCCGTCGCCACCGATCAAGGTGCGATCGAGGCCGATCAGGTGGTTCTGGCAGGTGGTACCGGCTCTGCCGCCCTTATGGCACGGCTTGGGTTGCGTTTGCCGATGCTGACCCGCCCGGCTCTGATGCTGCGCAGCCGCCCGGTGGCCCCGCTTATTCGTCACATCCTTGTCACCCCGGATCACGAATTGCGGCAAGACCCAAGCGGGCGGCTGGTTGCACCGACTTCGGCGGGCCATCAGCAAGACGACAGGGACAAGGTTTCAGAACTGCCCATGACGATTGCCGACCGGGCGCTGGCCAATCTGCAAGCGCTTTTGCCGCAAACAGATCTGGCTTGGGAAGAGGTGACACTGGCCTTCCGCCCGGTTCCCGGTGACGGCCTTCCGGCGGTCGGGACAACCGGGGTTGAGGGGCTTTATCTTGCGGTCATGCACAGCGGCGCCACGC
>JBAUHP010000147.1:0-1914 GCA_049680345.1 Albidovulum sp.
GCCGCCAAGATCGCCACCAGCCAAAAAAGCGGGTCATGCATTCTTTACTCTCCCCCGCTAAAGTCCGGCCCTGCAACCGGCTTAAAGCAACTGGCGTGGGCAAGAAAGCACCAGATGCCGCAATGCAGCGCACTTGCGCAAAGATCGCTGAGCGACTACCCATACGCCAACCCAATCACCAATCATCCGGAGGAAATCATGGCCAGACCCAAGATCGCACTGATCGGCGCGGGACAGATCGGCGGAACGCTTGCCCATCTTGCTGCAATCAAGGAACTGGGCGATGTCATCATGTTCGACATTGCCGAAGGCGTGCCGCAAGGCAAATCGCTTGACCTTGCGCAATCGGGCCCGGCCGAAGGCTTTGACGCCACGATGAAGGGCACCAATGATTACGCCGATATCGCGGGCGCCGATGTGTGCATCGTCACCGCCGGTGTGCCGCGCAAACCGGGGATGAGCCGTGATGACCTTTTGGGCATCAACCTTAAGGTGATGAAATCCGTGGGCGAAGGCATCAAGGCCCATGCGCCGGGCGCTTTCGTGATCTGCATCACCAATCCTTTGGACGCGATGGTCTGGGCTTTGCGCGAATTTTCAGGCCTGCCGCATCATATGGTCGTGGGCATGGCGGGGGTTCTTGACAGCGCCCGTTTCCGGCATTTCCTGAGCGTGGAATTCAACGTCTCGATGCGCGATGTGACGGCCTTCGTTCTGGGCGGTCATGGCGACACGATGGTGCCTTTGGCGCGCTATTCAACCGTCGGCGGCATCCCGCTGCCCGATCTGGTCGCAATGGGCTGGACCACCCAAGAAAAGCTTGACGCAATCATCCAGCGCACCCGCGATGGCGGCGCTGAGATTGTCGGCCTGTTGAAAACCGGTTCGGCCTTTTATGCCCCCGCCACCAGCGCGATTGAAATGGCCGAGGCATTCCTCAAAGACCAAAAGCGCCTCTTGCCTTGTGCGGCCTATGTGAAAGGCGCTTTGGGCCTTGATGGGATGTATGTGGGTGTCCCCACCATCATCGGCGCAGGCGGCATCGAACGCGTGGTCGACATCCGCATGAATGCCGACGAGCAAGCGATGTTCGACAAATCCGTGGATGCGGTGAAGGGCCTTGTCGCGGCCTGCAAGGGCATCGATCCGTCGCTGGCTTGACCCTACCGCTATTATACCTTTGATTGAAGCGCGGAGAGAGAACTCTCCGCGCTTTTATTTTATGGCAAAAGGCATTCATTCGATGTTCAAAACTCTTTCCACAGCCCTTCTATACAGCATATGCGTGATCTTCGGCCTTTCACAGGCGCAAGCGCAGCAACCCGCCCCCGGCCCCGGTCTGCAAATGCGGATCGACGCGCTTTTGCCCGATGCAGGTCAGCACGGGTTTGAGCTTGGCCTTTTGACCGTGCTGCGCGGGGTCGAGAAAAGCCTGCAAAGCCGCTATGAAGTCGGCCTCGGTGACGAGATGCGCGTCTTGCCGCTGTTTCGTCTTGGTACGGGGGAAATGCCCAACCCGGCAGCGGAACCCGCCGGGCCGGACGCTCTTTCGAAGATCGTGCTGGTATTCTTGGACGATCTGGCACAGTCGCAGGCCTATCTGTCGGATGGCCCCCAACCGTTTGAGCTGGTGCTTCAGTCGGTCTGGTTCGATGTCAACGCCAACGACGCCTATGACCAGGGTGAGGATGCCGTCACCATGCTGGCGCCCATTGTTCTTGGGCGCAGAGCCTTGCGTGAAATGGAACAGGCAAAGACACTCAAAACCCCGATCACCATCCGCTTTGATGAGGCGGATCACGCCTGGCTCAGCGCCTATACGCATATGCTTTCTGGCTTCGGCAATCTTTTCCTCGCCTTCGACCCGACCGATGTCTTGCGTGATCTGGCCGCCGGGCGCGAGGCCTTGAAATC
>JBAUHP010000148.1:0-3749 GCA_049680345.1 Albidovulum sp.
TCCCTGCCACAAGGGTTTCAGACTGGCCAACCCCAACCGTTTCAATCAATACCACATCAAAGCCTGCAGCTTCGCACAGCGCCACTGCCTCGCGCGTGCGCCGCGCCACACCGCCAAGCTGGGCTTGGCTTGGCGACGGGCGGATAAAAGCCAAAGGATCGCGCGCCAAACGGTCCATCCGGGTCTTGTCGCCCAAGATTGATCCGCCCGAGCGCGCCGATGAAGGATCAACTGCCAAAACCGCAACTCGCAGGCCCATGCCGGTCAAGAATCCGCCAAAAACCTCAATGAAACTCGACTTGCCTACCCCCGGCGTCCCTGACAGGCCAAGCCGCAAGGCCTGTCGTTTTTCGCGTCCGACAAGCTCCAATAACGCGCCCGCCTCGGCCCGGTGATCGGCCCGCCCGCTTTCGACCAAGGTAATCGCCCGCGCCAGGGCGCGGCGTTCGCCCGCCAAAACATCGTGACCAAGTTTTTCGATATCCATCCATTCACCCCGGCAAGACCGCACGTCCCCCTGCACTGGCACCAAGAGACCCATGGTTCTTGCCTTTTTCTCGGGGTCCCTGTCCAGTGCAACAAAGTCGCGCACCCCGTCTGCTATGCGATTTCCACGCTCCGGTCACTGGCAAAGACCGCGCGATAGGGCGATAAGCAAGCCATGACGCCAAAACCACCCATGCCTGAGCTTCCCATCGACGCGGCCCTGCCCGAACTTGTGGCAGCCCTTGGCGCACGTGGCTGTGCGGTTTTGCAAGCGCCACCCGGGGCAGGTAAAACCACACGCGTGCCCTTGGCCATGCTACGCGCCTTCCCCGGCGAGGGCCGTATCGTCATGCTGGAACCGCGCCGCTTGGCCGCACGCACCGCCGCCGAACGCATGGCCCAGACCCTGGGCGAACCGGTCGGTAAGACAGTCGGTTACCGGATCAGGGGCGAGGCAAAAACCTCAGATGCCACTAGGATTGAGGTGGTCACCGAAGGCATCTTGACCCGGATGATACAATCCGACCCGGAGTTACCGGGCGTCTCGGCGGTGATCTTCGACGAATTTCACGAACGCTCCCTCAACGCCGATCTGGGTCTTGCATTGGTATGGGAGGCGCGCGGCGCCTTGCGCCCCGATCTGCAGGTTGTGGTGATGTCGGCAACCCTTGATGCGGCCCCGATCGCAGCCCTTTTGGGCGATGCCCCGATCGTCACGTCGCAGGGCCGCGCCTTTGCGGTTGAAACCCGCTGGCTGGCCCGCCCCATGGCCGCGACAATGCGGCTAGAAGCTGCAGTGGCCGCATTGGTGTCAGAGGTGGTGACAGAGGCCGAAGGCGGGGTCTTGGTGTTTTTACCCGGCGCGCTCGAGATCCGCCGGGTCGAAAACCTGCTTGCTGGGCGTTTGCCACAAGATTGCACCATTCGTCCCCTTTATGGTGCGATGGATTTCGCAGCCCAGCGCGCCGCCATCGCACCCGTTGCCAAGGGCCGCAAAGTGGTGCTGGCGACATCTATCGCCGAAACCTCGCTTACGATCGAAGATATCCGCATTGTTGTCGATGCGGGCCGATCAAGACGCGCGCGGTTTGACCCGGCGTCCGGCATGTCGCGGCTGGTGACCGAACGGGTGACACGCGCCGAGGCGGAGCAACGCAGGGGCCGCGCGGGCCGGGTCGCACCGGGTCTGTGCTACCGGTTGTGGACCAAGGGTGAGGAAGGCGGCTTGGCCGCATTCCCGCCGCCCGAAATCGCCTCTGCCGACCTCGCGGGGCTGGCACTTGAACTTGCCCTTTGGGGCTCTGACGGCAGTGGCCTGGCCTTCCTTACCTCGCCCCCCGGACCGGCGCTGGCCGAGGCGCGCGCCTTGCTCACCAGCCTCAGCGCTCTTGATGGTGCGGGGCGCATCACCGCCCATGGGCGGGCTTTGGCCGCCCTGCCCTTGCACCCCCGACTTGGCCATATGCTGGTCACCGCTGGCCCAGACGCCGCGCCGCTTGCCGCGCTTTTGGCCGAACGTGACCCGTTGCGCGGTGCACCCGCCGATCTGGGCCTGCGGCTGTCGGCTATTCGCAACCCCAAGGCCTATGAGGCCGGCAATTCCCACCCGGCCGATCGCGGCACGATCGAGAGGATCCGGACAGAGGCCAAACGCTTGGCACGGCTGGTTCCGCATGTGGCCGACGGGTTTTCGCCTGCGGAAATGGCCGCCCTCGCCTATCCGGACCGTATCGGCCTCAAGCGCCCCGGCGAGGCGCCCAGATTTGTCCTATCCGGTGGCAAGGGTGCATTTATTGCCGGTGATGATCCCATGGCCCGCGCCCGGATGATCGTGGCCACCGATCTTGACGGGGACCTGCGTGAAGCAAAGGTGCGGCAAGGCATTGCCCTTTCAGAAGCCGAACTTCGGCGGCTTTTTGGCGCAGCTATTCACTGGCAAGAACTATGCGAATGGTCGCGCCGTGAGGGCCGCGTGCTTGCTCGTCGTCAGGAACGGTTTGGCGCGCTAGTGTTGGCGGACCGCCTCTGGCCTCAGGCCCCGCCCGATGCCACCGCGCGCGCCGCGCTCGAAGGTCTGCGCCAGATCGGCCTGCCGATGGGCGATGCCGCCAGGCGTTTTCGCGCAAGGGTAGAGCTTTTGCGCCGCGAAGGCACCGACTTGCCGGATTTCAGCGATGCGGGCCTTCTGGCTTTTGCCGAAGACTGGCTCTTGCCCTATCTTGCCGGCAAGCGCAGCGAGGCGGATTTACGCGCCCTCGATCTTACTGAAGCGCTGAAAGCCGCTTTGGGATGGGACGCGCTGCAACTGGTCAACCGCCTGGCTCCTGCGCATTTTGAAACGCCTTTGGGCCGCAAAGTACCCATCGATTACGAACAAGATCACCCCTCCATTTCACTCAGACTGCAAGAGCTTTTCGGTGTCAAAGATCACCCGGTGGTGGGGCCAAAACGCTTGGCCCTTCGCATAGTGCTTCTATCGCCTGCACGCATGCCGGTTCAGGTAACAATGGATTTGCCGGGCTTTTGGGCGACGTCCTACACCGATGTGCGCAAAGACATGCGCGGCCAATATCCCAAGCACCCGTGGCCCGAAGATCCCACTGCGGCCGAACCAACCCTGCGCGCCAAACCACGTCGAAGCTAGCTCGATTTTTCTGCGAAAAATCGCACAATTTTTCGCAGAAAAATTGCCCCGCCCCGCGATCAGCCGTCAAATCTCTGGCCCTATATCCAAGGGCCTGCGTTACGGAACCACCAATCTAGCGCTTGTGAATCACCACAACCTGATCCTTATTTGTCTTGTTGTAGCGGGCCTGAAACACGAAACAGCCCGATATCTGAGGAATCAAGTTCGTGAAAGCAGCCGCGACAAGAGGATCGGAATGGCTGAAACTGCGACTTTCGGAAAAGCCTCGCATAAGCTCTGCGGTCTTGGTGATCCCCTTTTTCTCATATGTCTTGGGCTGCCAACGCAGATCTTCGATTATGTAAAGACCGCCGGGCTTCAGGTGGGCAAACAGTTCGAGAAAGGCATTTTGCTGATGGTGGCTGGCATGACTCGCATCATCCAAAATGATATCAAAATCCGGCATAGCAGCGGCGGCTGCAGCAATATTGCAGCGTTCATCCATATCGCAGCGATAAAAGCTGAAGCGGTCCGCGCTGAACCACGAAAAATCCGACACGTCCAGCCCGTGGATCTGCGCTTTTGGAAAATACTCAAGCCACATGCGCACCGACGGCAAGTCGGTGGTCTTACGGTC
>JBAUHP010000149.1:0-5637 GCA_049680345.1 Albidovulum sp.
TCATCGAAGGCGGCGCTGGCCGTCTTATCCAGATGTGCGATGATTGCCGCATTCAGACCCAATATCACAGCACCAACAGCCCGATGGCTTCCGCGGAACGCCCGCGCGTACGCACCACCGATGATTATCTTAGCAAACGCAAGGATCATTGATGGGCAAACACATCAAACCGGCACCGGCCGGTCAATCGCAACCCCAGATATCCAGAGGTTCCCATGGATGACGAATTCAATATGTCGATGCGCAAGTTTCTTAAACAGGTCGGCGTGACCTCCCAACAAGCGATTGAGGCCGCGATGCGAGAGGCCGGGGCAAATGCCAAAGGGAAAACATTCACCGCAAGAATGGAATTGAAGATCGACGGGATTGATATGTGCCACGTCGTCGAAGGCAACATCGCAGGGCCGTCGGAATGAGCGTGACGCGTGATGACGTTCTGACCGCATTGCGCGGCGTGACCGACCCGATGAGCGGGCAAGACATCGTCACTGCGGGTCTTGTGCGTGCCTTGACGATCGAAAATGGCAGCGTCCGTTTCGTGATGGAAATTGATCCGGCGCGCGCCACCAAAATGGAAACCGCCCGCGCGGAAGCTGAAGCCGTGCTCAAGGCCCATGCCGGTGTGCAGTCGGTATCCATCGTCATGACGGCCCACGCCGCCGCAAGCGCACCACCCGACCTCAAGATGAAATCGGCCAAACCGCAAGGGCCCGAAAAAATCGCCGGAGTTGACCGGATATTGGCGATAGCCTCCGGCAAGGGTGGGGTTGGCAAATCAACCGTTGCGGCCAATCTTGCCACCGCACTTGCCGCCGAAGGGCGGCGCGTTGGCCTTTTGGATGCCGACGTCTACGGGCCTTCCCAGCCGCGAATGCTGGGTATCTCGGGCAGACCTGCCTCGCCCGATGGCAAGACCATTCTGCCACTGCGCAATCACGGCGTCACGCTCATGTCGCTGGGTCTGATGACGCAAGAGGATGAGGCAGTTGTCTGGCGCGGTCCCATGCTTATGGGCGCGCTTCAGCAGATGTTGTTTCAGGTGCAATGGGGCGCGCTTGACGTCTTGATCGTCGATCTGCCGCCGGGCACTGGTGATGTGCAAATGTCGTTGACGCAAAAGGCGGCGGTAGACGGCGTCATCATCGTATCAACCCCGCAAGACATCGCCCTTCTGGATGCGCGCAAGGGTATCGACATGTTCAACAAGATGGGCACGCCGATCATTGGCATGATTGAAAACATGGCGGTGCATGTCTGTTCCAAATGCGGAAATGAAGAACATATCTTTGGCCATGGCGGGGTGCGCATCGAGGCCGAAAAGCTTGGCGTTCCCCTGCTGGCAGAGATCCCGCTGCATCTTGATATCCGTACCAGTTCGGATGGCGGGGCGCCGATTGTCGTATCCAAAAGCGCCTCGCCGCAAGCACAGGCCTTTCGCAAGCTGGCGCAACATTTGATAAAGGCCGGGCAGGCATGACGGCTATCCCTTCTTTTCCGCCCATGATGAAGGGGTTTGCTGCAGGCCCCGCCAATCCGTTCACGATCGCCGTTGATCAGGCCCGGCGTGGGGTGGATTCCGGGCTTCTGACCTGGTCAATCGGGCCCGAACGGCTACGCGCGGCACTGGTGCTGGCACCGGAAACCCCGCTTGAAACTGCGATGGCGGCTTTTTGCACCTGCGCTGTCGGGTTTCAAAACGCCCTTGGTGCGCTTGCCCCGCCGGAAACGGCTTTGCATCTGGAATGGTCCGGCGGCATTCGCCTCAACGGCGGACATTGCGGCGGGCTTCACATCGCCGCCAGCACCGACCAACCCGATGTCGTCCCCGATTGGCTTGTCGTCGGCCTTGACCTGACGCTGACCCAAGCTGCGGATCTGGAACCCGGCGATACCCCCGATTGGACCGCGCTTGATCAAGAAGGCTGCGGTGACATCGTCGCGCTTGAATTGCTTGAGGCATGGTCACGCCACACGCTTGTCTGGCTGAACGATCTTGAAGAACCCGGCGGTCGCGCCCGGCTGCACCGCGAATGGAGCGGCCTTGCCTGGAAGCTTGGCGAAACGGTCAACCTGCCCGTCGGTCAGCCACGGGCCGATGGGTTGTTTCTGGGCATCGATGAGAATTTCGGAATGATCCTGAAATCAGCGAATGGCGAAACGCGGCTTATCCCGCTATCGTCGATACTTGAAGAGGTCTGACCAGATGCATCTAGCCCGCGCCATCCATTTTGACGAAAGTGATCGCAATGTATTTCACAGCCCTGCCCGGACCGGTGAATGGGCCGTAAGCGGGGGCTTTGAGTTTTCGAACTGGTCCGAGGGTGATCTGGTTGGCAAGGCCAGGCAGGCATTCGCGAATGGCTGGCTTGGGGTAGAAACCTTTGGCCGCGTGACCTTTGTCGCGGTCACCCGGATCGAACCCGCCGAATATGAGGCGCTGACAAGCCGCTTGGCGCAGCATTTCGTTGATATCTACGGCGCCCCCTCGATTGAAGCCGCAACACCTGTGGCCGCGGACGAACTGCGCCAAATGGCCGAGCTTTGCGACGATCACACCGCCAATACGGTTTTGACCGTTCTGCGCGAACTGACATCATCAGGCGTGCGCGAACAATACCGTTTTATCGAGGCCAACGACGCCGGCATCGACCAGTTTGCCATTCACGGAGAGCTGGACGAGTGACGCTTTGCAGGCCGGCGATTTGTTTCCCAAACGCCGCTGCAACCCGTCCAGCCCCATCCGTAGTTACTGCGCCGTGGCGTTGAATGTGAACAGGCGTTGCCCGTCGATCTTATAACCTTCGATCAGCGCCTTGGCGGTGTCACTGACCAGCCAGTCTTCCAGTGTGGCGGCGGCCGCCGCATTCACATGTGGATTTTTCGCGGGGTTTATTGGCAGGTAGGCATATTGGTTGAACAGTGCCGGATCGCCTTCAAAGATAAGCGCCAGATCGGCCTTGTTGCCGAAATTCAGCCAACTCGCCCGGTCCGACAAGATATAGGCATTCAACCCCGACGCGGTGTTCAGCGCGGCCCCCATACCGGCCCCGACGGAATTGTACCAATCGCCCGCAGGCTCTATCCCCACGCCCTTCCACAGCTTCAGCTCTGCCTTATGCGTGCCGCTATCATCGCCACGGCTGACGAATGGTGCCTGCACATTTGCAATGGCGGAAAATGCAGCAACTGCGGTGTCGGCAGCCCCGGCCTTGGCCGGATCGCCAGAGGGGCCGATGACGATAAAATCATTATACATGATCTCGCGCCGATGCGTCGCGTGACCCGCCGCGACAAACGCCTCTTCCGCCGCACGGGCATGAACAAGCACCGCATCGACATCGCCCGCCTCGCCCAGCTTCAGCGCCTGGCCGGTGCCGACAACCAGCAACTGAACGGTGATGCCAGTATCCGCCTCAATCCTTGGCAACAAAACCTCGGCAAGGCCGGAATTCGCGAAAGAGGTTGTAACAGCCATCTTCATCTCTTCCGCAGCCAGCGCGACCGGGCAGAGCAGTGACATCGCCAGCAAGATGGTCCTCAGCTTCATAGTATCAGATCTCCGTTGATATGGGCTTTTGCCTCAAGGGTTTGCGGTGCTTTGAAAAAATCTGGTGCGCGCGCACGCTCGTGCAGCCGCCCATCCCAAAGGAACAAGATATCATCGGCCAACCGCCGCGCTTGCCCGACATTATGCGTAGACATGACGATGCGGGTTCCGACGTCGCGTGCGGCGGCCAAAATAGCCTCGATCTCGGCCATAGATCTGGTGTCAAGATTGGCGCAAGGCTCATCAAGAAACAGCACATCCGGCCCGCGTATCAGCGCCCGCGCCAATGCCATCTTTTGCTTTTCGCCCCCCGACAACACCTTTGCCGGAAGGTCAAGAGAATGCCCCAACCCAACCTTTTGCGCAGCCTCGGCCGCCTTGGTACGTGCCGCCGCCCGCGCCATACCGTCCAGCACCAAAGGATAGGCTATGCAGTCCACCACGCTGCGGCGCATGACAATCGGGGTCTGGAAAACAAAGGCCTGTCTGGCGCGCGCCGATTGAATATCGGCATGCCAGCGGATCTTGCCGTGCCGCACCCGTTCCAGCCCATGCATCGCGCGCAACAAAGAGGTTTTGCCGCTGCCGTTCGGGCCCATGATAATGGTAATACCTTCCCCTGACAGCGTCAGTGAGATCGGGCCAAGGATCCGGTGCCCCCGGCGACGAAGCTCTACATCCTCAAGGGTCAGCGGCAGGATTGAACTTACCATCGGCTGTCCCTTTCGGTGCGGGTCAACATGTGCAGCGCAAGGTTCACCGCGATCGCCAAGGCGATTAGCACAAAGCCCAGCGCCAGCGCCAGCGCAAAATCGCCCTTACCGGTTTCAAGCGCGATGGCCGTGGTCAAAACCCGCGTTGCATGGTCGATATTGCCGCCGACGATCATGATCGCGCCAACCTCGCCGATGGCGCGGCCAAACCCGGCCAATGCGGCGGTTAACAAGGCCCGCCGCCCATCCCACAGCAGCGCTTTGATCCGCTGTGCCCGCGTTGCATTCAGCGAAATCAACAGGTCATGGTAATCGGCCCAAAGTTCCCGGATCGCCTGGTGCGCGATTGACGCGATGATCGGGGTGATAATGATGACCTGCGCTATAACCATAACGGTTGGCGTGAAAAGCAGCCCGAAAACCCCCAAAGGACCGGCCCGCGAGAACAACACATAAACCACCAGGCCCACGACCACCGGCGGTAACCCCATCAACGCATTCAAAAGCGCAATAACGATGCGCCGCATCCGAAACCGGTTCACCGCCAGCCAGGCGCCAAAAGGCAGACCAATGGCCGCCGCAATCAGCGTCGCCCCCAGCGACACCTGCAACGACCGCGCCGTGATCTCGACCAGATCCGCATCCAGGGACACAGCCAACCGCCCGGCTTCGGCAAGCCCGCGAAGAATATCATTCATGGACAATCGCTTTCGGCAAGGCGCGGGCTTTCATGTCATTCGCTGTTTCTTAGCATCGGCCAAACTGCGGCCAAAAGGGACAAGTTGAGGGTATGGAGCGCCAAGGGCAGGACAAATTGTCCATGCCCGATTTCATCCCCTCACGCCAGTGCCTTGCGGCACCAATCCAGAACCGCGGGTAGTGTCGGGGCCAGCGGCTTGGCCAGTCCTTCGGCAAACCCGTCAAAGCCCGGCTTGTTGGTGGTGTTGACAGATGTCAACACCACAAGACCCTCTGACAGCGCCCGTCCGATCAGCGGGCGAAACCCGCGACCTTCCGCTTCTTGTTTGCCGAACTTGTTGACGATCAACAGCTTTGGCCGCCCCGCACCAGTATCATCCAGCGCCTGTTCAACCAGCCCCACCACCTGTTCAAGCCCCGCCGGATCCAGCCGGCAACCGCGCGCCAATGACCCCAGATTTTGGCTGATCCTGACAATCCGCCCCGAGGCGATAACATGCAGATCCATATCGCAGGGCCGCGCATCATCCCGGTCCGAATTGATCTGAACTGCGCCAACCAGCGGCAAGGCTTCGGCATGCAAGATCTGTGCCGCATCAGCCAGCAACCGGTCGGCCACACCAGCGCCTTCAGCAATCACATAGCCAAGCATGGGCTTTCCCACTTCCTCTTGAAACT
>JBAUHP010000150.1:0-6600 GCA_049680345.1 Albidovulum sp.
AATGCGCGCATGGCAACCACGGCGCGCCGTGCGCATATCATACAATCCATGCTTGATGCGGATGCCGGCCTTGCGCCTACCCGCTGGCAAGCCGCGACCTTCCCGCCAGAGCTGCGCGCCAAGATCACCGTCTTGCATGACGGCATCGATACCGACGAAGTATGCCCCAACCCCGCCGCGCGTCTGCCAATTCCGGGCACCAATCTTATCGTCAAATCGGGCGATGAGGTTCTGAGTTTCGTGAACCGCAATCTTGAACCTTACCGGGGCTATCACATCTTCATGCGCGCCTTGCCCGCCGTGCTGGCCGCAAGGCCCAATGCGCAGGTGGTAATCCTTGGCGGGGACCAGCAAAGCTATGGCCGCGCGCCCGAAAAGGGCAAGACCTGGAAGCAGATATTCCTGGACGAACAAGGCGGTGGCATTGACCGGTCGCGCGTGCATTTCTTGGGAAAAGTGCCCCGGCGCGACTTTCTGGCGCTGATGCAGATCACCCGGGTCCATGCCTATATGACCTATCCTTTCGTGCTGTCGTGGTCGATGATCGAGGCGATGGCCGCCGGAGCCCTGGTCATCGGCTCCGCCACCGGGCCGGTGCAAGAGGTGATCAAAGACGGCAAGAACGGGCGGTTGGTTGATTTCTTTGACGTGCCCGGCTGGTCACAAGCCCTGATCCGCGCGCTGGGGGACCCGGGCGCCGATGATCCGCTGCGCGCAGCGGCCCGCCAAACGGCGATAGAAACCTACGATCTTCGGCGTCAGTGCCTGCCCGGGCTGATTGAATTCGTGGAGAATGCGGGCCGGGCCTAAGCGTTACATCGCGGGGCTGTGCCCGGCTTTGGAAAGTTCGTAAAGATCAAAACGCCGCGCAATCATCCGGGTCAGTGGGCGGGCGGCTTCGGGGATGAAAAACCCCTCTGGCGTCACGTCAACCACATCACCGAAAGGCTGCGCCGCGCCCCGAAACATTGCTTGAAGCTGCGCATCGCAAATGCCGAATTCGTCGCGGATATCGGCGGCGTTTATGAAAAAATCACACATCAACGCCTCGATCAACCGTGCATGCAGCCGGTCTTGATCCGAAAAGACGTGACCACGGCTGACCGAATACTCCCCGGCACGGATCGCCTTCACGTGGGCGGATGTCGCGGGCGCGTTTTGCGCATAGCCTTGCGGAAACCGAGAGATGGACGATGCCCCAAGGCCAAGCAACACCTTCGATGTGTCGTCGGTATATCCCTGGAAATTGCGGCGAAGCGTTCCGGCCCTGGCGGCAATCGCCAGACGGTCCCCTTTGCGGGCGAAATGGTCTATGCCAATCTGCTCATAACCGTCGCCCTCGAACAATTGGCGCGCCGTCTCAAACAGGCCCCACCTTTCTTCGGGGCGCGGCAAGCTGTCAGCTGGTATCATCTGCTGTCGCCGCGCCATCCACGGCACATGTGCATAGCCGTAAAGGGCGACCCGGTCGGGCGACAGCGACAGAAGCTTTTGCACGCTGTCGGCGATGCGCGCGTTGGTCTGATGTGGCAGCCCGAACAAGATATCGGCGTTGAGCGAGGTCACGCCACGCGCGCGGATCATATCGACCGCCCGCTTTGTCACCTCATAGCTTTGCGCCCGCCCGATGCTGCGCTGAATTTCAGCATCAAAGTCCTGCACCCCGATCGAGACACGGTTCATCCCCGCCGCCACCAGCGCGTCAAGGCGTGCATCGTCGATCTCATTTGGATCAATCTCGACCGAAAATTCCGCATCGGGCGCCAATGGCAGCGCTTCTTGCAGCGCAGCGCTCAGCATGGTCATAAGATCGGGCGTCAGCAGGGTCGGTGTACCGCCGCCCCAATGCAACCGCGACAAGGTGACGCCCGAAGGCAAGCGGTCTTGAAGCATACCAATCTCTTGGCACAGCATTTCGGCATAGGCCCTGACCGGCGCATCTGATTGGGTGCCTTGGGTCCGGCACGCGCAAAACCAGCATAACCTGCGGCAAAAGGGGACGTGCATATAAAGCGAAATCTGCGATCCGGGTGGAATTGCGGCAATCCAGCTTTCAAGCTCTTGCGGGCCCACATTAGGTGAAAAGTGCGGCGCTGTCGGATAACTTGTGTAGCGCGGCACGCGCGCTTCAAAAAGTCCCAGCTCTGCCAGTTGTGGTTTTACCTTCATAGGGCTAGTTAGATGATAATCGCGCATCTGCACTTTGACAAAGATCAAATCAGCCATGGTCTATAACAGCCCACCGAACCTTATGCTCAAATGCGGTGATTGCCCGATCCGGCATCGCGCCGTTTGTGCACGCTGCGATACCGATGAATTGGCGGCATTGGAGGAAATCAAGTATTACCGCAGCTATGAGGCGGGCCAGACCGTTGTCTGGTCAGGCGATCAGATGGAATTTGTGGCCTCGGTCGTATCGGGTGTCGCGACACTTACACAAACGATGGAAGACGGGCGCAGGCAGATGGTCGGGCTGTTGTTGCCCGCAGATTTCGTCGGTCGTCCGGGGCGCGAATATGCCCCCTATGATGTCACCGCAACCACCGATCTGTTGATGTGCTGCTTTCGCAAGAAGCCGTTTGAACAGCTGATGGACCGCACCCCTCATATCGGCAACCGCTTGCTTGAAATGACGCTGGATGAGCTGGATGCAGCCCGTGAATGGATGTTGATCCTTGGCCGCAAAACCGCGCGCGAAAAAATCGCGAGCCTGCTTTCGATCATCGCCCAGCGCGAGGCAGCACTTGCCTTGCGCAGTGGCAAAATGGATTTCGACCTGCCTTTGACCCGCGAAGCGATGGCCGATTATCTTGGCCTGACGCTTGAAACCGTCAGCCGCCAGATGTCGGCCCTGAAAAAGGATGGGGTGATCATTCTTGAAGGAAAGCGGCGCATTGCCATCCCGGATTTTGACCGGTTGATGGAAGAGGCGGGCGATGATGCTGACGGTGGCGCAATAGCATAGGTTCCGTGGGATGCGCCTGGCCCCCAAGGCCGACAGGCGTCAGTCAACCGGGGCCATTGGCGCAGGCCCCCGGGGCCGGACGAAACAGCCCGCCGCGAACAAGCCCAGAAGGGCCATTGGCAGGCAGGCGGTGAATATCCATCTGGCAACGGTGCTGGCCTCGGCCACTGAATTGCCGATTGCAAAGCCTGCGGCATTGGCCACGATGCCCAAAAGCGCCGCCCCCAGCGCGTAGCCAAAGTGACCCACCACCGACATGGCACCTGACAGACGCTCAAGATCATCGGCGGCAACAAGGCGCCGGGCGCGGCGCAAAACGAAGGTCCAGGCCGCACCGAAACCACCGCCTTGCAATGCGGCCGCAAGGGCGATCAGTGGCAGCGGGCCATGCGGGATGGCAAAGATCATCGCCCCCACCCCCGCCGCGACCAGCGCCATGCCGCTAAAGATATAGAACGGATCATGCCTTTCCGGCGCCCCCGACAGCAAGATCGCGGCCAAGGTCCAGCCAATCGCCTCGCAGGCCAGAACATAGCCTGCGGCAAGGGCAGAGGCACCGTGGATCACCGTCATCAGCAAGGGGCCGTAAGCCGCAAGCCCGATGGTGGCCGCGCTCATCGTAAGGTTCATGATTTGCGCGGCACCAATGGGCGTGCGTATATTGAATGGCTGGTGCGGCAAAAGCCGTGTCGCGGGCCTTCTTGCGTCAAGGCGCAAGAACAGCGCCAATACCGCCAGGCCAGAGGCCAGCAGCAAAAACGTGCGCGGAAATGACACGTCAATTCCGGCGGTGGCGATCAACACAACGCCAAGGGCAAGCAAGGAAAGCCGGACAATCGGTGCATTTGGCGCACGTTCGCGGCCCCGCGCCGCATCCGGGATGCGGATGCCGAAACTGATCCAGCCCGCAAGCATCAGCCCCTGCGCCCCGAAGAAAATGAACCCCATATGCCAGGTGGAATGCTGCACGAACATGCCGCCGATCAATGGCCCAAGGAATGCCGAAGTGCCCCAAAGGACTGAGATGATGGCCATGACACGGGCCGTCAGACGCGGGGTGAACAGCGATGTGGTGGCGATGAATGCCAGCGCTGAAAGCCCGCCACCGCCAAGCCCTTGCAACAGCCGCCCGGCCAAAAACCCCGCCATGGAAGATGAGGCCGCACTCATCAAACATCCGATGGCAAATGTCAGGGCCGCAAGCGTCATCGGGCGCCGCAACCCCATGCGCAGCACCAATATCGCGCCCGTGGCCCCCGCAACAATCGACCCGATTTCATAAAGTGCAATCGTCCAGGCGACATAGGGCGCGCCGCCAATTTCCGCGACGATACTGGGCATCATCGTCGCCACAATCAGCGCGTCAGCCGCGTGAAGCCAGATGCCAAGGCAGACAAGGATCAACGGCGAGGCGCATTCCTTGTTAAGAACCTCCCCCCATCCAACGCGGACGTTTTGCGAAACATCTGTCATGCCCATATCCAATCTGATTTTCCCGGCGGATACGAGCTTGTAATTTCTTAACTTAACTTGAGGTCAAGCAAAAAACATTCTTTCTATGGCGCGCGACCAAAGTCGCACAACGTCTATTGCCCGGCGGCCTTATCGCTCGAAACGGTCAGGCCCGTTCGCCGCCCAGCGAATTGGTTTCGCTGTTGGTAACGCGGACGCGCACGATATCACCGGGTTTGGCGTCGGGGTCGGTGACGTGGACTGCGTGGAGGTATTCGGATTTGCCGACCATCTGCCCGGCCATACGCCCCGGTTTTTCATAAAGCACCGAAACCTCGCGGCCCACCATGCCTTCTTGGACTGCGCGTTGCTGGGTGGTCAGCAGGGCTTGCAGCTCTTGCAGCCGCGCATCGGCGATTGCGGGTTCAACCGGCGCGCGCTCTGCCGCCGGGGTGCCGGGGCGGGCGGAATATTTGAAACTATAGGCCATGCCGTAATTGACCGCGCGCACCAGATCCATGGTGGCGGCAAAATCGGCATCGGTTTCACCCGGAAAGCCCACGATGAAATCGCCAGAGATCAGTATATCGGGGCGCGCGGCGCGGATCCGTTCCAGCAGTCGCAGATAGGTTTCGGCGGTATGGCGGCGGTTCATCGCCTTCAATATCCGGTCAGACCCGGATTGCACCGGCAGATGCAGATAGGGCATCAGTTTAGGCTCGTCGCCATGGGCTGCGATCAGGTCATCTTCCATGTCATTGGGATGCGAGGTGGTGTAGCGCAGCCGTTCCAGCCCGTCGATCTTGGCCAAAGCCCGCAAAAGCCGCGCAAGGCCCCAGTCGCCCCCCTCGCCCACACCGTGATAGGCATTCACATTCTGACCAAGCAAGGTGATTTCGCGCACGCCCTTTTGCGCAAGCTTGCGCGCCTCGGCCAAGATACGCTCTGCCGGGCGGCTGACTTCAGAGCCGCGGGTATAAGGAACCACGCAAAACGCGCAAAACTTGTCGCAGCCTTCTTGCACCGTCAAGAAGGCGGCGGGCCGGGTGGTGGCTGACGGGCGGTCCGGCAGATGGTCGAATTTATCTTCAACCGGAAATTCGGTATCGACGCTTTTTTGCCCCGCATCGGCGGCCCGCACCATGGCGGGCAAGCGGTGGTAGCTTTGCGGGCCGACGACGATATCCACCACCGGGGCGCGGCGCAAAATCTCATCGCCCTCGGCCTGGGCCACGCAGCCCGCAACGCCGATCTTAAGCGACGGATTGGCGATTTTAAGCGGGCGCAGACGCCCCAGATCGGAGAACAGCTTTTCTGACGCCTTTTCGCGAATATGGCAGGTGTTCAACAGCACCATATCGGCATCTTCCGCGCGGTCGGTGGCAACATAGCCCTCTGCCCCCATGGCCTCGGCCATGCGTTCGCTGTCATAGACATTCATCTGACAGCCATAGGTCTTGATGAAAAGCTTTTTGGGCGCAGACATATTTGGCCTTTCCGGGCGCTGGATCCGGGTGATACCTAGCGCAAAGCGGCAGGGGGCCGCAATCCTATCCGCCGATTCAGTCAAGATCTAAACTGAGGGTTGCATTGCCGGGGCGCTTGGCCAAATCTGCAGGCAACATGAAGGGGCCGGACCAAAGCCATGATCTATCCATCGCTGAGTGATTTTCTGGCAAGCAGCCGCGATGTGCTTGGCGCGGATTCGGTCGCTGTGATCTTTGTTGAGGATGACACCGAAATTGCCTCAACCGTCGCGCGCATGGCCACCTTGGGCTTTGCCCAGACGCTGATACTGGTGCCGCCGCAAATCAAGCTGCCTGACGATCTGCCGCAAAGCGCCCACCAGATCACCTATGATGTCTTGGCCCCAGCCGCCCTGCCCAAGGCAATCAATGCGCTTATCGGGGCTGCATCCGAGAAGACCTGGTTTCACTATTGCTACAATGCCGAATATCTTTTCTTTCCGTTTTGCGAACAGCGTCGGATAGGCGAGGTCATCGCCTTTCACACCGAGGAACGGCGCGATGCGATGCTGACCTATGTGGTCGATCTTTACGCCGCCGACCTGGCCCGCAACCCCGATGCGGTCAGCCTGGAGACGGCAATGATCGACCGCTCGGGCTATTACGCAGAGCCGCGTTTTGATGCACAAGGCACCAAGATGGAGCGGCAATTTGACT
>JBAUHP010000151.1:0-20874 GCA_049680345.1 Albidovulum sp.
CCGCTGTAACCGGACTGCTTTTTGACAAAGATGGCACGCTTTTCGATTTTCGCGCCACATGGGGCGGATGGACCGCGCGTTTGATAAAGGAACTGGCCGAAGACGACGATGATTTGGCCGCGCGGCTTTGCAAGATTTTGGGATATATACCGCAATCACAAGACTTTCAGCCTGACAGCCCAGTGATCGCGCAAACGGTCGCCGAAATTCGTGACCGGCTTTTGCCGGAGCTGCCCGGCTGGGACGGTGAGATTCTGTTGGAGCGGATGAACGAGCTTGCCGTGCAAAATACGATGGTAGAGGCCGTGCCATTGGCCCCGCTTTTTGCCGCATTCAAAAGGGCAGGCCTGAAGATCGGGCTGGCCACCAATGATGCCGAAGCCCCAGCGCGCGCGCATCTCGAACGCGCGGGCATTGCGACGGATTTTGACTTTGTTGCAGGTTTCGATAGCGGCTGGGGCGGCAAACCCGCGACTGGGCAGATGCAGGCTTTCTTGCGCCAGACCGGATTGCGGGCCGAAAATGTCGCGATGGTCGGCGATAGTTTGCATGACCTTGAAGCAGGGCGCGCGGCGGGTATGCGCAGGGTCGCGGTGTTGAGCGGGATCGCCACTGGTTCTGATCTGGCCCCGCATGCGGATGTGGTATTGGCAGATATTGGCGCCTTGGTTGAATGGGTCGCCACGCAAGCGAAATCGCACCAAGCCGACTGATTGGTCAAATACGACACCCGGGCGTCGCAAAGCTTGGCGAAGCGATCGCAAAGCAGGCCCAATTCTTGTGTATCAAACGAGAGGTGAGCCATGGCCGATGATCTGAGACGTAAACGTGCAGGCGGGCGTGCGGGCAATGCCCTTCGGGCAGGCACCCATGCGATTGACCAAATGCCATGGCGCATCCCATATAACCACGACCGCCCGACAGAACCGATGGGCGAAGACGGGGTGCAAGCGATTCACAAGGGCGCAATGCGCATCTTGAAAGACATCGGCATTCGTTTCTTGAATGACGAAGCGCTTGAGATTTTTGCGCAAGCTGGCCTCAAGGTTGAAGGCGAGACAGTTTTCATGGACGAAGACTTCGTCATGGAAATGATCGCGCGCGCGCCGTCCGAATTTACCGTGACACCGCGAAACCCAGCCCGCGCATTGCCCTTTGGCGGCAAGAATATGCTGTTTGGCAATGTGTCCTCACCGCCGAACTACTGGGATATGGAGCGCGGCAAGGTCTCGGGCTTTCAAGAAGGGTTTCGGGATTTCATCAAGCTGACCCAGTATTTCAACTGCATCCATTTCGCCGGGGGCTATCCAGTTGAACCGATTGATGTGCACCCATCGATACGTCACCTTGAATGCCTTTATGACAAGCTGGTTCTTACCGACAAGGTCGTTCATGCCTATGCGCTGGGCAAAGAGCGGATCGAAGACGGGATGGAGATGGTGCGGATTGCAGGCGGTCTGAGCCATGAAGATTTCCGCGCGCGCGCACATATGTTCACCAATATCAACTCGGTCTCGCCGCTTAAGCACGATTTCCCGATGATTGACGGCGCGCTTAGGATGGCGCGCGCGGGGCAAGCCGTGATCGTGACGCCCTTCACCTTGGCGGGCGCCATGGCGCCGGTGACCATGACGGGCGCTGTGACCTTGTCAATTGCCGAAGCACTGGCCGCGATAGCCCTGTTGCAATATGTGGCCCCGGGATCGCCCAGCATGATTGGCACTTTCACTTCGAATGTGGATATGAAATCGGGCGCGCCGGCCTTTGGCACGCCAGAATATATGCGTGCAACCCAGGTTACCGGGCAGATGGCGCGGTTTTATGGGCTTCCGATGCGATCATCCGGGGTCTGTGCGGCCAATGTGCCTGATGGTCAGGCAATGTGGGAGACCAGCAATTCGCTTTGGGCGGCCGTACAATCGGGCACCAACGTGGTTTATCACGCGGCAGGCTGGCTTGAAGGCGGGCTGATCGCCAGCCCTGAGAAGTTCGTGATGGACTGCGAAGTGCTGCAGATGATCCAGCGCTATATGGAGCCAGAGGTTTGGGCGACGACGCCAGAGGATATTGCGATTGAAACCATCGCCGAAGTCGGCCCCGACGGCCATTACTTTGGCTGCCAGCATACGCAAGACCGCTATACCAAGGCGTTTTATGCACCAATTGTCAGTGATTGGCGCAATTATGAAGCATGGCAGATTGATGGGGCGGCATGGACGGCGGAGCGCGCGCACCGGATTTTCAAAGAAATTATTGCTGAGTTTGAGGCTCCGGTGATGGATTCGGGCGATCAAGAAGAGCTCAAGGACTTTGTCGCGCGGCGCAAGACCGAAGGTGGCGCGCCTACCGACTTTTGAGCCTGTCTCGGCCCAAGGTAACTTTAATCTAAAGGGGTGTATGAGGCGCTTTGCGCGCCTCATACACAAGCCATCCCTCTCGCGCCCTTCGCGGTGCGAAGGCCCCTCGGCACTATTGCGCGCTGAAAATCGGCGGCCCTTTGGTGTAACTTCGAAAACCCCAGATCGCTTTGATCTTTCTTAACCGCTGCGGGTTAGCATGTGGGGCGGGTAAATAGGGATTGACGATGCACGGACTTATCAACCGAGCCATCCAGAATTTCTTGGGGGACACTTACGGTGACATGCTTTGGCATGCCGTGGCCGAAGAGGCGGGCGTGGGCGCGCAAGGGTTTGAGGCGATGTTACGCTATGAAGATGCGGTGACCGATGCCGTCTTGGATGCAGCCTCGCGCCAGCTTGCAAAGCCGCGCGAGGCGTTGCTGGAAGATTTGGGTATGTTTTTGGTTTCGCTTGAACCCTTGCGACGGTTGATGCGCTTTGGTGGCGTCGATTACGTGGACTTTCTGAGTTCGCTGGATGAACTGCGTGACCGGGCACGCCTTGCGGTGTCTGATCTTGATATGCCAGATCTTACCTTGACCGCGCGAGGGGCCAATCACTTTGTCCTTAGTTGCCGGGCCGCACACCCCGGTTTTGCGCCGGTTTTTACCGGTGTCTTAAGGGCAATGGCTGATGATTACGGCGCGCTGGCTTTGATTGATCTTGGCCCCGAGGAAGATGGCGAAGGCAAGATCGCGATTGAGCTGTTGCAAAGCCAGTTTGCCTCGGGCCGCCGGTTTGATCTGGCCAGACCGGAGGCTTCGTGATGGACGGTCATGCAGTCAATGATGCAGCACTTGTGGGTGCGGATGCCTTGGGTCGGTTGATGCCTATGTATCTTTGGGTTACGCCGACCGGCCTGATCCGTGCGGCTGGCCCGACCTTGACAAAACTCTGTGGCTCGCGGCCCCTGATGGGGCAACGGTTCCTGGACCGGTTTGAGGTTGATAAACCGCGCGAGTTGAACAGCATGGCTGACGTGCAAGACTTTGAAGGGCAAAGAATTCTTTTGCGTCTGCGCGATGGGGCCGAAACCAGCCTGCGCGGGCAGGCCCAACCTTTAAGCGGTGGGCAAGGGTGGCTGTTGAACCTGTCTTTCGGGATAGCGGTCGCGGAAGCCGTGCGCGATCATGCGCTGACCAATGCCGATTTCGCGCCCACCGATTTGACCGTAGAGTTGCTGTATCTGACCGAAGTGAAAGAGGCGGTCATGGGCGAGCTTGCCGGGTTGAACCGGCGGTTGGAAGCTGCGCGGGCGGCATCAGAAGCGCAGGCGTTAAGCGATGCGCTGACCGGGCTAGCAAACCGACGCGCACTTGATACCGATCTGGCGCGTGCCGCCAATCTTGCCGCGCGCGGCAAGGCGACTTTCGCACTCTTGCACCTTGATCTGGATTTCTTCAAGGCGGTGAATGACACGATGGGCCATGCGGCAGGGGATTGGGTGCTGGCAGAAACTGCCAAGGTGTTGCGCAAGGAAACGCGTGATTCCGACATGGTTGCGCGGGTTGGAGGGGATGAGTTTGTGATCATCTTGCATGGCGAATCCGATGCTGAACACGTGGCTATGGTCGGCGCACGGATCATATCCGAACTTGAGCGCCCGATCATCTTTGAGGGGGAGGCGTGTAAGATTTCGGGGTCAATCGGGGTGACGCTTTCGACGTATTACCCCCAACCTGACCCCGAGAAGATGCACGCCGATGCGGATGAAGCACTTTATGCCTCAAAACGCGGTGGCCGGGGGCGATGCACCCTTTTTGTGACGCCATAAGCAAAGCACCATAAGCAAAGCACCGCCCAGCGAACCAACGATGATGCGCCGCGTCTGTCTTGGCGTGTTGCAATCGGCTATTGTGATCGTAATAGCGTTATCATGCCCCGCCAGCGGGGGCCGAATTCTCGGCCAAAACGAAAGAGACGGGTTTGAAACCAATAGCGGCTAGCCGGTGGTGGGGATCGCGACCGCATCTTGGATTGTTGGCATTCATCGGCCTTGGGTTTCTGGCGGCGGGCGGTGCATCGGCCAAAATTCGAGATTGCGAAACCAATCTTGCGGGCCAGGTGATGACACTGCAATTCGACACGGAATCCGTGGAATATCGTTCGCTGCGCGAAAATTGGAGCCCGTTTGCCCCAAAATGCCCGAGCGAGGCGGTGATCGCCAGATTGCTGCCCGATACAAAACCTGAAGACCGGCGGGCCTATTGCCTTTTGTCGAATAAAAAAACCGGGGCCTATCTTGCGGCCGTGGTCGGGCGTGGTGACCGCTTTGGGCGCTGCAAAGAAGAAGGTTTGGTTTGCAGGGCTGTCAATGGCGCCAAGGATTACACCAAAGGCAAGGCCGTTGACGCCAAAGAGACAATATTGGGTTCAAGAGCGTCGCTGACGGCAACTGGTGTGGACTTGGTCACGCGTGGTTCTGGCGCGATGGTGTTGAGCGGCACTTCGGGCAATATTGCGGGTATATTGAATGCCGGGGCCACTTCCGCAGTGGAAATCGCCAGCGCGCCGGCCGTGCTTGGCGGTGTTGCCGCAGGTGCCGTCGTGATTGGCGGCGCATTGCTGATTTGCCGCGAATAGGCGATGCGCCCACAGCGCCGCGGCAGCAAGGCATTTCTTAGTCAAGTGACTGCCCCCCAGCTTAGAGTGTTTCGCGTTAAATCTGAATCATCTAACGCTGCTTGAAATCAAATATTTCAACGCGTTAGATGGTACTTGATGTATCAAGTTAAAGGCGAAACGCTTTAGCCTTGCAGCGTTCTGACCCCATAGCCTTCACCGCGTGCTTTCATCGCCTCGACAGCCGCTATGCTGGCCGCAGCCGTGGTGAAATAGGGGATCTTGTCGTAAAGGGCGACGGCGCGGATGTCGCGGCTGTCAGATACGGCCTGATTACCTTCGGTGGTGTTGAGTACCAGCGCTATGTCGCCGTTCTTCAGCCGGTCGGTGATGTTCGGACGCCCCTCATAGACCTTCAAGACGGGCTGGGCCGCCAGGCCGTTTTCGGCCAGAAAATCGGCGGTGCCACGGGTCGCGACAATCTCAAAACCCAAGGCGATAAGGTCGCGGGCGGCTTGGGCCATCTCGGGCGTTTTGTCCATGTTTTTGATCGAAAGGAACACCCGCCCTGTCTCTGGAAGAATGGTTCCCGCCCCCATCTGTGCCTTGAGAAACGCCAGCGCGAATGTACGATCCCAACCCATTACCTCGCCGGTTGAGCGCATTTCCGGACCCAAAAGCGTGTCCACCCCTGGGAAGCGGGCGAAGGGCAGAACCGCCTCTTTCACCGAATACCAAGGGGTTTTGGGATCGGCCAGCGTCATCGGATCGGCATAGGGCAGATCGGTATCGGGGCCAACGCCTGCGGGGTAGGGCGCGCGCATCGGGAAGTTTGACAAAGGCTCGCCCGCCATCAGGCGCGCGGCGATTGAGGCAATCGCGCTGTCGGTGGCTTTGGCCACGAACGGCACAGTACGCGATGCGCGTGGGTTGACCTCCAGCACATAGATCACACCGTCCTTGATCGCGAATTGAACGTTCATCAGGCCGACAACGCCGAGAGCAACCGCCATTTGCACGGTCTGCCGCTTCAGCTCGGCGACGGTTTCGTCCGACAAGGAATGCGGCGGCAAGCAACATGCGCTGTCGCCCGAATGCACGCCCGCCTCTTCGATATGTTCCATGATGCCTGCGACATGGACGTGGGTTCCGTCCGAGATGGCATCAACGTCAACCTCGATCGCGCCAGACAGATAGCTGTCAAGCAAGACCGGGCTTTTGCCCGAAACGGTGACTGCATTGGTGATGTAGCGGGTCAGCTGGTCCATATCGCGCACGATTTCCATCGCCCGACCGCCCAACACGTAAGAGGGCCGGATGACCAATGGAAAGCCCACACGTTTTGCAATTTCAATCGCCTGTGCATCGGAAGAGGCAATGCCGTTGATGGGTTGCTTGAGCCCGAGTTGGTTCAAAAGCTGCTGGAACCGTTCGCGGTCTTCGGCCAGATCAATGGCATCGGGTGATGTGCCAAGGATCGGGATGCCCTCTTCTTGCAATGCGTCGGCAAGTTTCAGGGGGGTCTGGCCACCAAATTGCACGATGACGCCGTGAAGGGTGCCGTTCGTCTGTTCGACGCGCAAAATCTCAAGCACATGTTCAAGCGTCAGCGGTTCAAAGTAAAGCCGGTCAGAGGTGTCATAATCGGTCGAAACCGTCTCGGGATTGCAGTTGATCATGATCGTTTCATAGCCCGCGTCTGTCAGAGCGAAACAGGCATGACAACAGCAATAGTCAAACTCGATCCCTTGCCCGATGCGATTGGGACCGCCGCCGAGGATAACAACCTTCTTGGCGTCACTCGGGCGGCTTTCACATTCCACATCGCCCATCGCCGGGGCTTCATAGGTGGAATACATATAGGGTGTTTGCGCCTCGAATTCCGCAGCACAAGTATCAATGCGCTTGAAGACCGCGTGGACGTCAAGGCGTTGGCGGGCGCGGCGGATCTGGCCTTCTTCGCGCCCCGTCAAGGCTGCAAGGCGGGCATCGGTGAAGCCCATCATCTTGAGGCTGCGCAAAGCATCGGCTGTGACCGGCAGGCCGGATTTGCGGATTTCTTCTTCTTTTTCAACGATTTCACGGATGCGAGCCAGGAACCATGGATCAAAGGCGGTGGCCGCGTTGATATCATCATCACTCAGCCCGTGCCGCATGGCTTGGGCAATCAGGCGCATCCGGTCGGGCGTTTGCGCCGAGATTGCCTTGATGATTGCGGCGCGGTCCGGCGCGCCTTCAATCGCAATCTCATCAAAGCCCGAAAGGCCGGTTTCCATGCTGGCCAGGGCTTTTTGCAAGCTCTCATGGATGGTGCGGCCGATGGCCATCGCTTCGCCGACCGACTTCATTGCGGTGGTCAGCTCGGCCTTGGCGCCTGGGAATTTTTCAAACGCGAAGCGCGGAATCTTGGTGACGACATAGTCGATGCTGGGTTCAAAGCTGGCGGGCGTTACCTTGGTGATGTCATTGTCCAACTCATCCAAAGTATAGCCCACGGCCAGCTTGGCCGCGATCTTGGCAATCGGAAAGCCGGTGGCCTTGGACGCCAGCGCCGAAGACCGCGATACGCGCGGGTTCATCTCGATCACCACCATGCGGCCGTCTTTGGGATTGACGGCCCATTGCACGTTTGAGCCGCCGGTTTCGACGCCGATTTCGCGCAAAACCGCGATTGAGGCGTTGCGCATGATCTGATATTCTTTATCGGTCAGCGTCAGGGCAGGGGCCACCGTTATGCTGTCGCCGGTATGCACGCCCATCGGGTCAATGTTTTCGATGGCGCAAACGATGATGGCATTATCGGCGCGGTCGCGCACCACCTCCATCTCAAACTCTTTCCAGCCCAGAAGGGATTCGTCGACCAAGATCTGCGCCATCGGCGAGGCATCAAGGCCCGAGCGGCAGATACGTTCGTAGTCGTCGCGGTTATAGGCCACACCGCCGCCGGTACCGCCAAGCGTGAAGGCGGGGCGGATGATCGCCGGAAGGCCTACATATTCGATCGCCTCAATCGCTTCGCGAACGCCGGCGTTGATGTCATATTTGCCATTGGGCAGTCTGGGCGCTGCAATGATCGTGGCCTTGGGGTTCTCAAGGCCGATACGGTCCATCGCCTCGCGGAACAATTTGCGGTCTTCGGCCATTTCAATGGCCTGACGGTTTGCCCCGATCAGCTCCACCCCGTATTTTTCCAGCACGCCCATATCGGCAAGTGCGAGTGAGGTGTTAAGACCGGTCTGGCCACCCATGGTTGGCAAAAGCGCATCGGGGCGTTCTTTTTCGATGATCTTGGCGACGACTTCGGGCGTAATCGGCTCAATATAGGTGGCATCCGCCAGACCGGGATCGGTCATGATCGTTGCCGGGTTGGAGTTCACGAGGATGACGCGGTAGCCCTCTTCGCGCAGCGCTTTGCAGGCCTGGGCGCCAGAATAGTCAAATTCGCAGGCCTGTCCGATAACAATTGGCCCCGCGCCGATGATCATGATCGACTTGATATCGGTTCTTTTCGGCATATCGGCCCCCACGCTTGCGCAAAACTTCGGGGGTTATAGCTCTGCATCAACCGGGCGCAAGCCCCGACTGTCCTGATGCGAGGACAAAAGCACATAGAAACCGGAAGGAGTGCCTTTGCTTGGCGCCGCTAGGCCGAACTGGTCTGGTCGCGGCGGCGCAGATGGCATGCAAGTAGCCGATATATGCAAGCCCGGCTTCCCAGGCCGCTTGCGGAGGTATGATATGGGGATGTGTGAAGGGCGAGACGGCCAATGTCAGCGCCGCGATCAATACCAAACCTGATGCTTTGCCCAGACGCGCGACCCGCATGGGAACAAAGGCAACGGCGGCTATATGATGATAGGTTCAGCCCATTGCGCCGAGCGCTGAAATCAGAATCAAGGCGAAAGGCCAGATCGCCGCACGTTGCGCGGGCTCTTTGGTGCTGCAAAATGCGACCAGATTTCCACGCGGGACATATGACGGGATTGTTTTGGAAGTTTGGTCAGTCATTGATCAAGCCCGAAATTACGAAGCTTTTGTGGCCTATCTGGTCTTTGCCTCAGGGCTATGGCTGCTTTTTGGCGGAGATTTGTTCGATCTGAGGTTCACGCCTGCGGATAATCTGCCAAAGATCGTTTGTCGTTGCCCGGTGCCCTTGACTTCGCCCGCCTGTCGCGGTGTATCGGCGCGAAGAAATACAAGCCTTTGGGCAAGGGGACAGACATGCACGCCTATCGCAGCCATACCTGCGCCGAGCTGAACACATCCCACGCGGGCCAAGAAGTACGCCTTTCTGGCTGGGTGCACCGGGTCCGCGACCACGGCGGTGTTTTGTTCGTCGATTTGCGCGACCACTACGGGATGACGCAAGTTTTGGCCGATAGCGACAGCCCGGCCCTTGCGGCGATTGAGCGGCTGAAGGCCGAAACCGTCATTCGGATTGACGGGCGGGTGAAGGCGCGTGACGCTGCACTGATTAACCCTAAGATCCCGACAGGTGAAGTCGAAGTCTATGTGACCGCGATCGAGGTGCTGGGTACGGCAGATGAATTGCCGCTGCCGGTGTTCGGTGATCAAGACTATCCGGAAGAAACCCGTCTGACCTACCGGTTCCTGGATCTGCGCCGCGAAAAGCTGCATGCCAATATGATGCTGCGTTCGAACGTTGTGCGGTCTTTGCGTAACCGTATGTGGGATAAGGGTTTTACCGAGTTTCAAACCCCGATCATCACCGCATCTTCGCCCGAGGGCGCGCGCGATTTTCTGGTGCCAAGCCGCCTGCATCCGGGCAAGTTTTACGCCCTTCCGCAGGCCCCGCAGCAGTTCAAGCAGCTGATCATGGTTTCGGGTTTTGACAAATATTTCCAGATCGCACCTTGTTTTCGCGACGAGGATCCGCGCGCCGACCGTTCGCCCACGGATTTCTATCAGCTTGATATCGAGATGAGCTTTGTCGAACAGCAAGATGTGTTTGATGCGGTTCAGCCGGTGCTAACCGGGATTTTTGAGGAATTTGGTGGCGGGCGCCCGGTTGATCATGACTGGCCGCAGATTTCTTACAAGGATGCCGCCCTTTGGTACGGGTCGGACAAGCCCGACTTGCGCAATCCGATCAAGATGCAGGTCGTCTCCGACCATTTTGCCGGGTCCGGTTTCGCGATTTTCGCCAAGTTGCTCGAGAATGACGGCACCGAGATCCGCGCGATTCCCGCCCCCGGTGGCGGCAGCCGCAAGTTTTGCGACCGCATGAATGCTTACGCGCAAAAAGAAGGGCTGCCCGGCATGGGCTATATCTTCTGGCGCAATGGTGAAGATGGGGCGATGGAAGCGGCGGGGCCATTGGCGAAGAATATCGGGCCGGAGCGGACCGAAGCCATTCGTGTGCAGCTTGGACTTGGCGTAGGTGATGCGGCGTTTTTCCTTGGCGGCAAGCCCAAGCAGTTCGAATCTGTGGCCGGGCGGGCGCGCAATGTGATCGGCGAAGAGCTTGGCCTGACCGACAAGAACCGCTTTGCCTTCGCCTGGATTGTCGATTTCCCGATCTATGAGCGGGACGAGGAAAGCGGCAAGGTTGATTTTGAGCATAACCCGTTTTCGATGCCCCAAGGTGGGATGGAGGCGCTTAACGGCGACCCGCTTAAGGTGCTTGGCTACCAGTATGACCTTGCGTGTAACGGGTATGAGCTGGTGTCCGGTGCGATCCGGAACCACAAGCCCGAGATCATGTTCAAGGCGTTTGAACTGGCAGGTTACGGTAAGGAAGAGGTTGAAAAGCGCTTTGGTGGCATGGTCAAAGCCTTCAAATTCGGCGCGCCGCCGCATGGTGGCTGTGCGGCGGGCATCGACCGGATTGTGATGCTGCTGGCGGATGAGGCGAATATCCGCGAGGTCATCATGTTCCCGATGAACCAGCGCGCTGAAGATCTGATGATGGATGCGCCCTCTGAACCTACCAATGAACAGATGCGCGATCTGCGGCTACGCACGATCCCCAAGGATTGATCCGTCAGCCTTGTGTGTTGCAAACAAAAAGGCCCGAAGCATTGCTTTGGGCCTTTTCGCGTATTCCCCCGACGATCCGCGAGTGGATTGGGGGAAACACTATGCTTTGCCGCGGCCCAAAAAAGGGCCGTTGTGTCAAAACGCGTTGGCGGCTGTTGCGATGACTGAGATCGCCAAAGATGCAGCGCCGATGCCGAACACGGTCCAATGCGCCGCGCGGGTCATGCGTTCGTTGGTTGTAATACGAATAAGTCCGTCAATCATTTTAACCTCCTGCTCGGGAATGGCCCAAGGGAATTTCTGAGTTGAGACTGGTGGTGAATTGCGGCGCGATTGGGGAATGGCCGCGACGAAGGCGAGGCATTTTCAATGCCATTTGCGGGCAATAGAGTGCTATGGAACGCTTGGCTAAGACATCCAATCGGGCGCGATCGAATCGATAAGAAGCAGGTAAGTCATGGAATTTGAAAGAAAGTTTGGAGCGTCTTTGCCCGATTGGGTGCCGCCACGAAGGCCTGATGCCCAAGTGCTGACCGGCCAATACGCGCGACTGGAACGCCTTGATCCCACAGCCCATGCCGAAGCGCTTTACCAAGCGATGCGGGTTGATGATGCAATCTGGGACTACATGTGGATCGGCCCCTTCGCGGATGAGGCCAGCCACGGGCAATGGGTGAAGGATGCCGCGTGCGGGCAGGACCCCTATTTCTTTGCGATCTGGGATATTCTCAGCGATCAGTTGGGCGGAGTTGCAAGCTTTTTGCGGATCGCGCCCGATGTTGGTTCGATTGAGGTTGGCTCCATCACCCTGGCGCCGGTCTTGCAACGTAGCCGAGCGGCCACTGAGGCGATGTTCTTGATGATGCAATGGGCGTTCGACGCGGGGTATCGGCGCTATGAATGGAAGTGTGATGCGTTGAATCTGCCGTCGCGGCGCGCGGCACAAAGATTGGGCTTCAGCTACGAAGGGATCTTCCGGCAAGCCACGATATACAAAGGGCGTAACCGCGATACGGCGTGGTTTGCGGTGACAGATGGCGATTGGCCGGCTTTGCGCGCGGCCTATCTGCGCTGGCTTGATCCGTTGAATTTCGACGCTTCGGGGCACCAGACATTGCGGTTGTCCGACCTCACTCAACCACTTTTGGTTATGCGGGATCCGGCTTTTTGACGGGCAGAAGCGTGTAGCCCTGCCAAGCCTTCGGTGGAGTTTCATGTCAAAAGGCCGCACCGGTGGCGAGCCGATCTTGAACAAGGTCGCTGACGCGGTTAACGCTAACACCGTGATTGCGCGCGAGATCCCGGGCGGCATCAGCCAAAGGCCGGTCATGGGCGCTGGCGGCCACGCCTGACAAGAATTGCGCAATGTAATCAAGGGCCCCGTCATCGGGGCCATCATCCAAAAGCCGCGCCGCATGTGCGAGATCATCGCGCAAGGCAATGAGATCAGGTGTTATCTGATCGCCCAGATCGCAGCTTCGTGCCAGTTTGGTATTGCAAGAAGGCAAGGCGGCCAGGACCGTGGTCTGAAAGCCCGCAAGGCTTTCGATTGGTTTGGCCAAGAAACCATCCGCGCCAGCAGCCAGCGCCGCTTGGGCCAGGTCGGGATCGCCGCTGGTGGCAAGTATGACGGGTGCGCGCAAGCTTTTCTCGGACATCTCGGCGATAAGTTCCAAGCCAGAGCCATCGGGCAGGCCGAGATCAACAATCACAATCGTCGGCCGGTAGGTCTGCAAATGCCGCCGTGCAGAGCGCAAGCAATCAGCGCGCCTGATACGCGCCCCCGAACGCAGACACAAAGCCCGCATCGCTTCACATGCAAAGCGGCTGTCTTCGACCACAAGCACTGTTAGCCCCGTAAACGGCCGCCCCGGCAAGGGGCCGCGCGCCACAAAGAATTCTGTCAGATCATCGTTCATCGCTGGCCTCCGTTTCTGGCTGGTGGGTGTTGGTGTTTTCCAACCTTCTGAAGAGAGCCTAAGCCGGTTTTCCCTAATGGGTGGTAAATGGGGCTGGCGGTGCGGGCATTGGCCTGCGGCACCGCGCCGCTTGCGCCGTGGCGGGCGTGGCTGCATAACCGCAACGAACCCGCAACCAGCCGGAGACCAGATCAATGATCGGACGCCTCAACCATGTTGCCATCGCCGTGCCCGATCTTGAGGCGGCATCAGCGCAATATCGCAACACACTTGGCGCAGCCGTTGGCGCCCCCCAAGATGAGCCCGATCACGGCGTCACGGTGGTGTTCATCGAGCTGCCAAATACCAAGATAGAGTTGTTGTACCCTTTGGGCGAAAACTCCCCTATCAATGGATTTTTGGAGAAGAACCCGGCGGGCGGCATCCATCACATCTGCTATGAAGTCGATGATATCTTGGCGGCGCGTGACCGGCTTTTGGCGGAAGGCGCGCGGATCTTGGGCTCGGGTGAGCCGAAGATCGGTGCCCATGGCAAACCCGTTTTGTTCTTGCACCCCAAGGATTTCAACGGCTGCCTGGTCGAACTGGAGCAGGTCTGATGAGCGTCACGGGCGCAATCGTATTATTCGCCGTGCTATGGTTTTTGGTGTTCTTGACGGTCTTGCCGGTGCGCTTTGTCAGTCAGCGTGATGCGGGCCATGTGGTGCCGGGCACGCCAGCCTCGGCCCCCAATGAGGCGCATATCGTCGGAAAGGCCAAGATCACCACGCTGATTACCGCCGTGCTTTGGGTGGCGATTGCTGCGGTGATCATGTCGGGGGTGATCACCATCCGCGATCTTGACTGGTTCGACCGTTTGCCGCCGGAACAACAGGCGGGCTGAGCTTCGTGATCTGGTGAAACAGATGGGTAAAGGTCGCGACCCCGAGGACCGGTATCAGAAGATTGATAAAGGGCAGTGATAGGGGTGCTGCCATCAACACACCTGCCAGCCAGACAATGCCAGAATTGCGCTTGCGCAAGTCGCGCGCCGCTTTGCGGTCCATACGCCTAAGCGCCACAGTCTCAAAATACTCGCGCCCCAAGAGATAGCCGTTGACCGCCCAAAACATCAATGGGGCGAAAGGGCCGACCAAGAAATAGCCCAAAAGTGCGAGGATATTGACCAAGATCAGCAAGCCGAAGAAATTGACCGAGGCGATAAACCCGTCAATCAGGCGGCGGTGCGGAACCGCTTGCAGGCCGGGATAATGACGATCTTCGACCGCCTTGGCCACGTCATCAAGAAAAAAGCTGGTGAAAAGGGCCGCCACCGGCACCATCAAGAACACAGAAAGCCCGATCATCAGCAACAGCGATCCCCAGCCCAGCAGATCCTTGACCCAATGCACCTGGCCGACCCAAGGAAGGGTCAGTGTGTCGGGGGTAAGCCAGTTAACCACTTGAACAAAGCCGCCGTAAACGCCCAGCAAAAGCGCAAGCGACAGCGCCACCCCAAGCCCCATGACCCGCAAAAACCGCCGGTCGCTTAGCTGGCTTAGGGCAGCGCTGAAGGATGACCAGATCACTTGTCTGCCCAAGTGGTGATGCGCGCAATATTTGGGCGCGGTCGGTCGGGTGGAGTGACGGTTTCGGTACCGATATGGATGATGCCTGCAACCCACTCGCCGGCGGCAAGACCCAACCCTTCGCTTGCAAAGGTCTGATCGGCCGCGGCCCAACCTGTGAGCCAGTTGCCGCCCCAACCAGATGCATGAACCGCATTGAGAAGGCTAAGACATACTGCACCGGCCGACAGGATCTGTTCGTTTTCCGCGATGCGGTCGGTGGGGCGCGATATCTTGACCACGACCACTGCCAGATCTGCATCGGCGAATTGTGCGACACCTTTTGCCAATCGTTCGGGCTCTTGCCCCAATGCAGCACCCCGGGTTGCCGCAAGGCGCGCAAGCCGCGCAAGAGCGGGCTTCTCAAGCACGATAAAGCGCCAGGGTTCAAGCTTGCCGTGATCAGGCACCCGAGCCGCGGCGGTCAGAAGCCGGGTGATCTCTTCACGGTCCGGGACCGGCAGGCCAAGGGTGCGGGCTGACCGCGAGCGGCGCGTAAGCAAGAAATCCATCACGGCCGGGTCAGGTTGAGGCATCAGTTTCTCCATTGCTTATGGCGCGAGATATCAGGGCTAGGCGCGCGAAAATCAATGGGCAAGCGTGAGGGAAGGGCTTTTGTGGAATTGGCACATATACCCGGCCGATGCGGATGGGGCGATGTGATCCAATAGAGCGCCTGCGGCGCAAGCCATTCTCTCGGCCGCTTCGCAAGAGCGAAGCGCCCTCCGGGTAAGACGTCTTGGACAAGCGAAGAGCTTACGGGGGAACCGGTGGTGCGGTCGGCCGTGAATTGAGCGCAGTAAAACTGCACGCAGTGCGCATAGACTTGCGTGCGGGACGCACGCTCAATCGGATTGGGTCGACTGCGATCTGTTGGCGACAGACGTTCTTGGCGCATTTGTCGTGAAGCTGTGATCAAAAACTATGGCCTATACGGTCAGTTTTGCATCAGATCCTGCGGTTTTCGACGCCAAGACAAAGGCAGGTCTGCCAAATCTGGAATTTCCTCTTGGCAACTGCGCTCCAAACCCGCAAAACCTTAGCCTATTTGATGAAACCAAGGTTGATGAGATCAATCGGTCAGCGTGAGGTGCCAGTGGCAGAAGACCGGCTTAAGAAACTTCGAAACCTTTACGAAGGCAGAAGTGCCGCGGCGCATCGCTTTCGCTATCAATTGTTGGCATTTGACATCGTGACGATCTTGTTCGTGATCGTGACCTCCTTTATGGAACATGCCCCGATCATCAATGTGATCGATGCGTTTCTTGGTTTGCTGATTCTGGCGGAATTCAGTGCGCGGGTCGCTATTGCCAAGGACAGGTTGCGATTCTTTGCGAACCCGGTTGCATGGGCTGATATTATCGCAATCATCTCTTTCCTGGCGCCCCTGGCCGACGAAGGGTTGGGCTTCTTGCGCATTATTCGCACGCTCAGGCTATTGCACACCTATCAACTTCTGGTCCGCTTGCGCGCTGATTTTCGTTTTTTCCGGCGCAACGAAGATGCGTTTATCGCGGCCATCAATCTTTTTGTCTTCATCATGGTGATGACCGGGCTGGTCTATGCCAGCCAGCACCGCATCAACCCCGGTATCAACAATTTTGCCGATGCGCTCTATTTCACTGTCACCACGCTCACCACCACCGGATTTGGCGATGTTACCCTGATCGGCACCACAGGGCGGATGCTTTCTGTTCTGGTCATGATCTTTGGGGTGACCTTGTTCTTTCGCATGGCCCAAGTGATGTTCCGGCCCAATAAGGTACGCCACACTTGCAAGAATTGTGGGCTGGTTTTGCATGATGCCGATGCGATTTGCTGCAAACATTGCGGCGAGGTGATCAAGATCGTGACCGATGGGCAGGCGTGACGGATCGGGCTGGCCCCAACGGCGGAACCCTCCGTTCAGGCCACATTGATCTAGCGGATCAGGCTTTCGGTTTCAGCCGATAAACCCCTTCGGGCAGGTTCAGGGCTGCCGCCAGTTCGCGCACTTGTGCCATCGACAAGACAATCTTGACCACGTCATTGCGGCGCGGATCGAACTGTTCGATGGTCACGCATTCTTCAAAACCTTGAATGGTGACATCTTCTTCAAGATGACTGGTCCCTTCATCGACCAGTGTGATGACCGTGGCGTCAAATTCATGCTCAATGCTAAACATGTACTCATTCTACAGCTTTGCGCTGTGTTCTGCCACTACTGCATTGCGGGCTTTGCATGAATATTGTGCCGCCAATTCGAATTGGCATGCTTCCGAATTGTAGCCCTTTTTTCTTTGAGCCGAAGCGGCTATTCTGCCTGCCGAGCAGCAGGAGATCCCCACAATGAAGCGCGTCGCAATTCTTGGCGTCCTGACCCTGGCCGCCTGCGTTGAGCTTGGCCCATTGACAAGTGTGCCTGACCCGACCGTGGCGGTTACACCCCCTGCTGATGCCGGGCCGGCGCTTGATGCGGCCACGGCCGCCCGGAATTTCTCTATCGTTGTTGCGCGAATGGAGCCTTTGACAGAGGCTGAATGCCGCGCCCGCCTGCCAGATGAAAACTGCGATTTTCAGATTGTTATTGATACGACCACCGGGGCACCTTCCAACGCCTACCAAACCCGCGACAAAGCGGGCCGTCCGATCATCGCCTTTACGAGCGCCTTGATCTCTGATGCGCGCAACGTGGATGAATTGGCATTCGTCATGGGGCATGAAGCAGCTCATCATATTCTCAGCCATATTCCCCGCCAGCAGCAAACAGCTTTGACGGGCGCGCTGCTTTCAGGGGTGGCGGCGGCGGTTCTGGGGGCCGATCAAAGCACGATTGAAAAAGCACAAAATATCGGTGGTACGGTCGGGGCGCGGACCTATTCCAAGGATTTTGAGCTTGAGGCAGACGAGCTGGGCACCGTGCTGGCCTTCCGCGCCGGATATGATCCCGAAAGGGGCGTTGCGTTCTTTTCCCGCATTCCTGACCCCGGCGATCGTTTCTTGGGCACCCATCCGCCCAATGCGCAACGCATCGCCATTGTGCGCCAGACGCTTGCGCAGCTGCGCTAGATTCTTGCCGCAAGATCGGGGGCAAGATCAGGGCGCAGGCTTCTTGCAATGGTGATCTCTTCTTGGCGGTTGAGCCAGATCAAAGCCGATGAGGAACCGACAGGCTCAACTTGGAACAGTGCCGCAATCGGTACGTCTAAAGGAGGGGCAATGCGATGGCCGCAAGAATACCTACGTGCCGTTTTCAAACGAAACTTGACGCCTACATTCATCTGACCAGCACCATGGCGCACCGCCACGGGGTCAATCTTGCCGAAGCGCTGCATCAAGGTTTGTTGGATCGGGGCGACCTTAGCGTGATGTTGCGGTCGTGCCGTGATTGTCCGGGCAGCCCCGATGATCACTTGGCGGAAGCTGGGGGCGATAACGCGATCAATCAGACCCCGGCGTGGTGCGCCAATGGCGCGGTACTTGAAGGGTTGCGCGATCTTTTGTGAAAGGGTTAACCTTCTTGCCGATCCGGCCTATCAAGAGGGCCGGAGGGCGCATGCGCAGCATTGATACCGGTATAAATGATCACGGCTCAAAATATGCCGTCTCGGGCGGGGCGGTGACGGGCCGTGCGGATATTCAAGCCTTGTTGCGCGATCTGAAACGCCAAAAGAAATTCGCGCGCGCGACGCATAATTCCTGGGCTGCGATCTTGACCGACGACGGCCAACCAATACCGATAAAGGGCGATGATGGCGAGGCGGGGGCAGGTGCGGTGATCTTGCGGATGCTGGAACGCGCGGGCCTGCACGATCATGTCGTCATCGTGACACGCTGGTACGGCGGGGTGAAGCTTGGTGGCGACCGCTTTCGCCATGTGCAAGAGGCGGTGCGAATTTACCTTGAAGCTGTTCGTTAGACCAAATTCTGCTTTCACGGCCCCGCGCGCTTGTGTCAAAACGGGCGGAGGCGTTACGGGAGAACAAGAATTGCAAGCTTTTATCGCGGGTGAGTTCAGACGGCTTGTCAACACCTGCACATGGTCGTGGCAAGGATGGTGTGCTGCCTGGGTCAGCGAAAAATCCATCAGGCAATGGAGCGTTATCAACGTCTTGTCGGGGGTTCTTGCCTTCTCACTTGATCTTACTGCGGGTGAGCGGGCGCTGATCGTGGCAATGGGGCTGCTGGTGTTGGCGGCCGAGTTGGTCAACACAGCGATTGAGGAAATCGTCGATCACATTTCACCCGATCGGCACCCATTCGCCAAGAAAGCCAAGGATTGTGGCAGTGCTTGCGTGGCCTTGACCGCATTTGCAGGCGCGGCCGCTTGGCTGGTTATATTGCTGGGTTAGGTCGGGCCAAGGGTTCGAAACCCACTTGCGACAAGCCGCATTGTGGCGCACCTATTGGGGCGATCCGATTGGAGGGAATGCGATGTTGCGCAATAGATTGTCGTTGGCTTTGGCTTTTGTGCTGGTCTGTGCTTGGCCCACCCTGGCCGAAACTTTGCCATTGCCCAGCGATATCATCGCCTTTGACAGTCCCGAAGGCGAGGCGTTGTTGATAGAGGCCGAGGCGCGCGATGATTTCTTCCGGCTCAGCCAGCATTTCGTGACTCAAGTTCACCCCGCCTATTGCGGACCCGCCTCGATTGCGATGGTGCTGAATGCACTGGAAGTGCCGCGCCCGGCCTCCGATATGACAATCGGGCTGGGGATGTTTGACCAAGAAAACATCTTCACCCCCGCCGCGCAATCGGTGAAGCCAAGCGAGGCCGTCAAGAAGGCGGGCATAACCCTTGATGAATTGGGTGGTTTGTTGGGCGCGCATGATCTGAAGGTTACGGTGACCCATGCGGCCAACACCAATGCGGATGCGTTTCGCACTGCTGCGGTGGCGGCACTTAAAGACAATGATCACTTCATCTTGGTGAACTACCTACGCAAAGCCATCGGGCAAGAGGCCGGTGGCCATATCTCTCCGCTTGCCGCCTATGATGCCGATACTGACCGCTTCTTGATCCTTGATGTGTCGCGCTACAAATACCCGCCGGTCTGGGTCGCGGCGAAGACTTTGTTCGCGGCGATGAACACGACCGACAGCGATAATGCCGATCAGACCCGTGGCTTTGTTCTGGTCAGCAAGTAGCGCCATCACCGATCAACCCGGCTAAAGCGCCTTGTGGCTGCCGTCGCAAAGCGGTTGGCCCGCCGTATTCTTGCAGCCGCAAAAGAACACCTTCTTGGACTCGGTCGCCTCAAACTTTACTGGGGCAAAGCTGGTGTCTTTATGCGATCCATCGCAAAACGGCTGCTTTTGGCTTTTGCCGCAAGCGCACCAGAAGTATTTCTTGCCCGCCTCAACTTCGACGACATAGGGGGTCTTTTGGGCGATATGGGGGGTGTCGGACATGATACGTTCCTTTTAGGTTGGGAAGAACTGGACCAGAATGGACCAACGACATAGAGAGAAAGTGAACCCGGAACGCATGGCATAACAGGAGCGCTTGATCAGTCGGTGGCATCTTTCAAAGTCATCAGCCCTTCCTCGACCAATACACCACAAACGGCGCTTTGCCACCATATCTCATCCTTAGAGAAGATCGCGGCATCAGAATATGGACGTAACTCAGCCATATCTGGAATTATTCCAACGAGTGCATGAACATGAAGCCCGAATAGAAATCGAGAAAAACCAGGGTTGAAACTGTGATCGATGTCGCCAATTGAGGCTGACACGACATGGGCAAGCAGGTCGTGAGTGGAAAGATGTGCTAAACTACTCAACTGGCCGTAGCATCTGCCGAGATGGCGCAGAGCCTTAAGGCGCGGCTGTACGCCGTTTTTTTGTTTACCTTGGCGAATACCTCTAGTGCCTTCTACGGCTTCAACTTCCTGACGAACGAGGGTGGCCGCCTGCACGTAACAACCCACAGAAATACAATACTCAATCGCGTGAATGCCTTGAACTACGGCAGAGTGGATGGAAGCGCGGTGTAGCTTTTCTTGCACGTCGCTCGCAGGAAATTCACGATCGGGTCTTGTCAAGATAGATCCGATGCAAGCCAGACAAGCAGTATGGGCGCCCGTTAGAACGCCCAGATGACTTGACCCATTTGCTGACACTTGGTCGCGGGACTTTTGCAGGCCTGCCAGAAGAACTTCCGAGAACCCAAGGAATTCACCTGACTGGTCGTCGCTCAAACCATCCGCCCCCAAAGGTCATATTCCCCGGCCTCATCTACCTCAACGCTGACGATATCGCCCGCCTTCAGCGCCTCGAAACCCTCGTCGATGAACAGATTGCCATCAATCTCGGGCGCATCGGCTTTGGTACGGCAGGTGGCACCGTCTGCGTCAACGCTATCGACGATCACCTCGATCTTTTGGCCTATCTTGGCCCCAAGTT
>JBAUHP010000152.1:0-6801 GCA_049680345.1 Albidovulum sp.
GCGTCACAGAGGACGAAATGCGCGCCGCGACCGAGGCAACGCTGGTCTGAAGGCACAGGCACGACCCGCTGAATTGGCAGATTCGTGCACAAAAACGCCTTTTTGGCCCTATTGTCTTTAGGTTTAACGGTCCGGGAAATACTCTTTCCGGCCGTTTTCTGACCACTGTCGCAACTCGCAGCCCCCTTTCGGGCAGGCCAAGCGGGTGCCTGTTCGCCCCGAACCGGGGCTGGCCCGATTAAGGCCACAAGGACCAAGGCCGGGCATCGCTCTGGCAAGCCCGCCTGAACGTATGACGCAACTGCGATCCGCCCATGGCCTCGTGCGCCCCTGTCCGGCCCGCGCAAGTTAATTAGTTATATATCAATAAGTTGAAAGCGGTTTTGCGCCACAGACAGACCACGCCCATCTGCGCAGCCCCCCGGCCGCAACACTGCAGAACCACAAGTTTGCCGCCCCCGGCGCCGCTGGCCCGTGGTCAAATCCCGGCACCCGGATCAAAGGCTGCGCCGCATCTGCCAAGCCCCTCCTTGCACTCAAGACCGCAAAAGGCATCCTTCAGCTTGCTCACAACTCCGACCTTTGATCGGCTCATCAGGGCCGCCTGCGCGGCCACGGCAGGACAATGGCAACACAAGGGCCATCGTCAGCGACGGCCCTCAGACACCCGGAACGGGCCTTGGGACGATCGCCAATAATGGCAAAGATTGTCTGAAATTTCGAAACAAATTCATATTGCTGCCCAATTCCGCCTCTACCTGCCTTGAAGATGATGAGCGCGAATTGTCCCCTTCCTGGACCCACCCCGGCCCCCCCGGCGAAACGCTGGCGCGATTACGCCTTCATTGGCGGGCTGCTGTTGCTGTTCCTGGCCGGGCTTATCGGCATTGCCGCCGCCACCGGCTGGGAACAGACCCGCGCCGAACTTTCAAAACTCAGCCTTTGGCAATTTGGCCTGTTGCTTCTGCTTTCGTTGGCCAATTACGGACTGCGCGGCTTGCGCTGGCATGTGTTCACCAAAAGCCTTGGCCTGCGCACAACCCTTGGACAGAACTTGCGCCATTTCCTTGGCGGCTTCGCGATGAGCGTCACCCCCGGCCGAATAGGTGAATTGGTGCGGATGCGCTGGCTGGCGCGCGAAACCGGCTGGTCGGTTGAACGCACGGCCCCGCTGGCGCTGGTTGACCGCGCCTCTGATCTGGGCGCAATGGCGCTTTTGCTTGGCGCATCGGCAAGCTTGGGCACCGGCATGATAACCGGCGCGGTGCCGGTGACCCTGTTGGCCCTTGCAGCCGCCGTTATCGCCACACGCCCGGCCCTGCTAGCCCGGATCGTAACCCTGATTTACCACGCCACCGGCCGTTTGCCGCGTATCTTCGCGCGGCTGCGCCATGCGGCACGGTCACTTTCCGCCTTCAGCTCTGGCGGGGTCTTGGCCATGGCCATGGGGCTTGGGCTTTTGGGCTGGGCGGCAGAGGGCTATGCCTTTCACTTGCTTTTGGGCTGGTTCGGCGCCGATCTTGGGCTGGCGCGCGCCATGGCCATTTTCTTGTTTGCGACCTTGGCCGGTGGGCTGACGGGCGCGCCGGGCGGGGTTGGCGGTGCCGAAGCCGCGATGATCGCCCTTTTGGCAATGGACGGGGTGCCTTTGGAGGTATCGCTGGCCGCGACCGCGATTATCCGTGTAACGACATTGTGGTTTGCGGTAGGGATCGGCATGCTGGCCTTTCCCATCGCTGAAAGAAAATCCGTGAAGGTGGGTTCATGATCTGGAAATCTTGCGAATATGCCGGCTGGGGCCGGGCGCTGAAGGCCACGGGCGAAATTGCCCGCCCTGAACGGCTGCGCGCGCTGAATGCACTTCTTGACGAAAACATGGCCCCCGCCATTGGCATGCGGCGCAGCTATGGCGATGCGGCGCTGAATTCCGGCGGTCAGGCAATTGAGATGACGCGCCTTGACCGGATGCTGTCATTCGACGCAGCTACGGGCGTGCTTGAGGTAGAGGCAGGCGCGCGTCTGGGCGACATCGCCGCCGCCTTCGCCCCGCGTGGCTGGCTGCCGCCGGTGATGCCCGGCACCGGTTTTGCCACCATAGGTGGCGCCATCGCGCAAGATGTCCACGGCAAGAACCATCACCATATGGGCAGTTTCGGGCAGCATGTTTTGTCTTTGCAACTGCGTCAGGCGAAGCGCACCGCCGAGGTGTCGCCCGAAACCAATGCCGATCTTTTCCGCGCTACCATCGGCGGGTTGGGCCAGACCGGCGTGATCCTTTCGGCCAAGATCAAGATGCTGCCCGCCAAGGGCGATGTAATGGTCGTGACCGAGCGTCGGATTGAAGGCTGGGATGATTTCTTGACCATGCTTGATACCTCAACCGCCACCTATTCGGTTGGCTGGATTGATGCTACAGCCCGCGGGACCAGCCTTGGCCGCGGGATCATGGAAGAGGGTGAAACCGGGTCGGGCCTGCTGCCGAAGCGGGCGAAATACCGCAAGGTTCCCTTCGATGCGCCAAAATTCGCGCTTGCAGGCCCAATCGTGCGCGCCTTCAACAATGCCTATTTCCGCCGCGTGCCCGCCAGCGGGCGCACCGTGGTAAAACCGATATCGGATTTCTTCTTCCCGCTCGACAAGATCCACGATTGGAACCGGCTTTACGGCAAGCACGGCTTTCATCAGTTTCAATGCGTGGTCCCCATCGCCGCCGCACCCGCCTTGCGCAATATGCTTGAGGTGATTGCCAATTCCGGCCTCGCCTCGCCACTCGCGGTTCTCAAACGCATGGGTCCGGGGCGCGCGGGCTACTTGAGCTTTCCGATGGAGGGCTACACACTTGCCGTTGATTTCCCCAACCGCGCCGAGGCGCGAGAGCTGATCAAACGGCTGGAAGATATGACCACCGCGGCGGCGGGCCGGATATATTTCGCCAAAGACAGTCTGGCGCGCGGTGAAGACGTGGCCGCGATGTACCCCGAACTTGACGCCTGGCGCGCGGTGACGGCCAAGGCCGACCCCGAGGGGCGCCTGATCACCGATCTGGTGCGACGATTGAAGTTGAGGAGCGCGTCATGAACGAGACCTGGATCATCTTGGGTGCCACATCGGCAATGGCGCGGGCTTTCGCCCGCAAGGTTGCCGCAAACGGTGCCACGGTGCTGCTGGCTGGCCGCGATCTGGACGATCTGGGCGTGATCGCTGCTGATTGCCGCTTGCGCGGCGCCTCGCAGGCCGAGGTGCTCAGTTTCGACGCCCGCAAACCAAAGGGCTTTGACGCCCTGATCACCCGGATGGAAACCGAAGACGGCATCTTGAATGCGGCGGTCTTTGTAGGCTCCATGCCCGAGCAATCCGCAATCGATGCGGACCCCGGCCTGATCGACGGCACCGTAACCGACAGTTTCACCGGCCCCGCCCGGTTCTTGCAAATGCTCGCCCCTTTGATCGAGGCGCGTGGCGGCGGCACCGTTGTTGGGGTCGGATCGGTGGCGGGTGACCGCGGGCGGCTTGGCAACTACGTTTACGGGGCCGCGAAGGCTGGCTTTCACACCTATCTGTCGGGCCTGCGCAACCGGCTGACCCGTGCGGGCGGCCATGTGGTAACGGTCAAGCCCGGTTTTGTTGATACCGCGATGACCTGGGGCCTGCCCGGCATGTTCCTGGTGGCAACCCCCGATGCGGTGGCCGAAGATATCCTCAAAGCCGTGCAAAAACGCCGCAACGTGATCTACACGCCGTTCTTTTGGCGCTACATCATGCTGATCATCCGCACTATCCCCGAGCCGATCTTCAAAAAGCTGAAGATCTGAGCAGCGCCAAGGGCAGGTATCAGCGGCGAAAATCGGCGGCGTGACCTTTGGTCAGGCCCCGAACCATTGTGACCAAAGCCCTGCCGCCCAGAACATCAGGCTGAGCGTGATCATCAAAAGGCCGATGCCCAACTTGTCGCGCATGGCAAAGACGATCGGGTCGTAATCTTGCTTGCCGAACCAGCCCAGCAACACCATCCGCACCAGCCAGATCGCCATCGGCACCAGAGCCACCCACATGATCCATGTGGTCGGGTAAAGCAACAAACCCTGATCGCTGATCGAATAAAGCGAAAAGATCACCAGCGCCCCAACGGTGCCAAGGCCTGCGACATTCAACAAATCACCGCGGTCAAGGCGGCTGTAACCCCGCCCCGGCAGCCGATCATCGGATGTGGCAAGTGTAAGCTCCGTCAGCCGTTTGACGCAGCCCAGCGTTATAAAGATAGGGAAGATGAAGATAAGCATATAGATCGACACTTCGACCTGGCCTGCGGCAGCCCCGGCGATCACCCGGATCGTATAAAGGCTGGCAAGTGCCGCGACATCGACCCAGCGCATCCGCTTAAGACGCAGCGAATAGGCCAGCGACATGACCATATAAAGCACAACCACGGCCAGAAACGCCGCATTCAGCATCGCCGCTATACCCAAGGCGATCACGCTCAACCCAACAAAACCCGCCATCCCGACCGGGATTGGCACCATACCGCTGGCAAAGGGCCGGTTGCGCTTGGTCTGATGCTGGCGGTCGGCCTCCAGATCCAGCAGATCATTGACGATATAGATAGACGAGGCCGCCGCCGAAAACGCCACTATACCCCATAAGATCGGAATTAATGTAGCAAGATCAAAACGATGAGAGGCAATCAGCGGCAAGAACAGCAAGATATTCTTGACCCATTGATGCGGCCGCATGGCCTTGATCAACCCGCGCCAGCCTATCCCGCCTTCAAGTTCGACAACATTCTGGCCACGCGCCGAAAGCAAGCGCGCCGAGGCGACATGCCCGACAACCAGCGCGTTATCGGCCTTTTCCCAGATCGGCATATCGACGGCAGCATTTCCGGCATAGTCAAAGCCGCCTTCGCCAAACGTCGCCACCAGCGCCTCGGCCTTGGCGCGCCCGGTCAGATTGGTTTCCCCGTCCGAGGCAAAAACCTGTTCAGACAGCCCGTATTCTGCCGCCAGGCGGGTAACAAGGCTTTGGTCCGACCCGGAGGCAAGCACAACCTCGCGCCCACCGATACGGCTTTGCAGCGCCAGATCCGCCACTTCGCCGTTGACCGGCATCAGATCGGTCCGCAAGTCGGCGATCTCGGCCAGTTCCGCCTTAAGCGCCGCACGGTTGTTCAGATGGCGCAGACAGGTTTTGAGCGTCTCCCAAGGTGCCTTGCCCAAGCCGCCCCAAAATGATTCCCACAACAAATCGGTCTTCAAAAAGGTCCCGTCCACGTCAAGGACGAGCGGTTTTATTGCAGTCATTCGAGGCTTATCCTTTCACGGCAAAAACGCATCCATCCGATACAAGCTCGGGTGGTGTTACGCAAAGGCCGCGTGCAACAGCCCAAGCTGCAAGCACCTTGGGCACATAATCGCGCGTTTCGGTATAAGGCGGCACCCCGCCATTGTTCTTCACAGCATTCTCGCCTGAATTATAGGCGGCAAGCACCATCAGCGGGTCGCTGTCAAATTCCTTCATCAGCCAATCCAGATAGGCCACCCCACCCTTTATGTTATCAACCGGGTCATTGCTGTCGACCACGCCGAACCGGTCGGCCGTCGCCGGAATAAGCTGCATAAGGCCCATCGCACCTGCCGAGGAAACCGCATCGGCCCGGCCCGCACTTTCAATTCCGATCACCGCCAGAACCAGCGCTGGCGACACATCCGTGCCAATCGTGGCTTTCAGGATATCCGTCCCGTGACGCGCCGCAATATCTTGCAAAGACTGCAATCGCGGGGCGGTCACGATCGTGCCATCGGGGCCTTTGGTGAGTTGCGACAATGCTTGCGAAAACCGCCCGTTCTTATCCGCAATATTGGGCGAAACTTGATCCCAGAACCAGCTATAGGCCCCCGGCGCCACGCGCGGCGCCCCATAAGGCGCGCCCCCGTCGGGCAAAAGCGACGGATCTGCCCCGCCGCGCGGAATTGGGTTTTTGGGCATTGGCAAGGACGCGGCCAGGCGTTTTGCCTGTTCGATCGGATCAATCTGCACCGTGATGCGGTGTTTGTCTTCCGCTTTGGGCGCGGCGATGCGCTTGAAGGTGAAATCCGCAAAAGGCTCCGGCGCAGCCTGCGTTGGCTCAGCCTGGGCCTGATCGGCCTGCGTTGGTTCAGCCTGGGCCTGATCGGTCTGGGTCTGATCGGCCTGGGTTGGCACGGGCGCGGGCGCAGAAGCCTCTGCACTGTCCCCTTGGCTTGGGTCTGCCAATGCGGCAGCCGCAATTGCGCAACAAGATATTGCGGCCATTGTCATCCATCTGACGCCTGGCATCATGCCAATACCCTTGCTTGCCCGTCTCGCCGCCCAATACATACGGCCCGGCTGTGTTGCCATGGGGCCCATGCGGCGGTCGCCTCCGACGGCCTGTTAAGTGCCGCCGCATATAGTCGCAAGAATACAAACCAAGCGCACGATGTTTTATCGACCGGCACCGCCATTGAAATCGCGCTTTGGCCTTTAGGCAACATAAAACCGCCCTTTTGCGAAACAAACCTGCCAAAATCGCGGTCGTTGGCGCAGATCCGGCCGCTTACTGCCCTAAACAATTGCTAAAAAAGTACGATCGACGCCCAAATCGCGCCACGTTTATCCTGCCTATTAGGCCCATGCCGCGACGGAGACGGGATCAACCAAATCTCCCGGAAGACACGGATGGCGGACGACCAACGTTGTAACCCACGGAGAGAGACTATGGAATTTTTCAAACTGTATAAGAACTTCAAGAATGACGAAGACGGTGCTGTGACGGTTGACTGGGTC
>JBAUHP010000153.1:0-9257 GCA_049680345.1 Albidovulum sp.
ATCCAGGCGTGCTTGTGCAAAAGCCGGGCGATGAAGGTTGCGGCCAGCCCCATCAGCGCAATCGACAAGACCAACCCGATGACCAGCACCGTGGGGTGTTCGCGCGCCGCACCGGCCACGGCCAGCACATTATCAAGTGACATCGAAATATCGGCGATAACGATCTGCCAGGCAGCGGCGGCCAGGGTCTTTTTGGGGGCACCGCCCGCGATTGTCCCGTCCGCGTTCAGATCCTCATCATGCAGCGCTTCTTGCGCATGGATCTTGGCGGCGTGGCTGATCCGCAGCTCTCGCCACATCTTCCAGCACACCCACAAAAGCAAAATCCCGCCCGCCAGCAAAAGCCCGGTCATCGCCAGCAATTTGGTGGTGATCAACGCGAAAAAGACCCGCAAGACCGTCGCCGCCAGAATGCCGATACAGATCGCCCGGATGCGCTGTTCGCGCGGCAAACCGGCCGCCGCAAGACCGATCACAATGGCATTATCCCCGGCCAGCACCAGATCGATCGTGATCACCTGAAGCAATGCTGTAAAGCCCGCCGCCGTAAATATTTCCATCTGGTCTTCCGGGTTGCAGGCACAGCTCTGGCCTTGCCGATATCTATGCCCGCTGGCGGCCAGTTTCAAGCCGCATCCCCCTTTCCCAAGGGGCCCCGCGTTGCTATAGACCTCTTATGTTTGCCCGCCTCCTTACGTCGCTTCTTGCGCCCTCACCCCAAAGCCTTCCCGACCCGGAGGCCCGCTTGGCACTGGCGGCGCTTTTGGTGCGGCTGGCGCGTGCCGATGCGCTTTACACCGAAGCCGAAGCCTTGCGGATTGACCGGGTTCTGGCCGCCCGCCACGGGCTTTCACCATTTGAGGCCGCAGCCCTGCGGGCCCAGGCAGAGATACTGGAAGCCGAAGCCCCCGACACCGTGCGCTTTACCCGCGCGCTCAAATCCGCGGTGCCATTGGAAGACCGCAAGGGCCTGATGCGCGCGCTTTGGTCTGTGGCGCTGGCAGATGGCACACGTGACGCCGAGGAAGATGCGCTGATCCGCCTGGTCGCGAACCTTTTGGGCATTACCGACCGTGACAGCGCCTTCGCGCGGCAATCGGTAGAAAAAGACCCATCATGATTGCCAATCTGCCGATGTATGACTGGCCCGAGTTGCATGCGGCCACCGACCGCCTTTGGGCGCTGATCCGCGATGCTTTGCGCACAGACGGTATCGCCGCACCCGATAGCCTTTGCCGCAGCGATGACCTTTGGGCCGACTGGCAAAGCCCCGACCTGCTTCTTGGCCAGACCTGCGGCCTGCCCTACCGCAGCCGCCTGCACGGTAAGGTCAGCCTGATTGCCACGCCCGATTACGGCTTACCGGGCGCACCTGCGGGGCATTATTATTCCGAACTTGTCGTGGCCAAAGAGGCATCTGGCGACTGGGGCGACTTTCTTGACAAGCGGCTGGCGGCGAATGGTACCGACAGCCAATCGGGTTGGGCCGCGCCGCAAAATCATGCTGCCCTTACCGGACGCCGTTTCGATTCCGTAATCGTCACCGGGTCCCACCGCGAAAGTGCGCGCGCGGTGGCGGAAGGCCGCGCCGATATTGCCGCCATCGACGCGGTCACCTGGCGGCTGATCAAGACCCATCAGCCGGATGTGGCCGCAAGGTTGCGCAGCGTCGGGCGCACCGATCCGACGCCGGGCCTGCCGCTGATCACAGCACCTTGCAATGACGCCGCCGCAATCGCCGTGGCGGTTGGCCATGCGATTGCGGCCCTGGGCGCGCTGGATGCAGCGACCCTTGGCCTGCGCGGATTATGCGCGATTCCGGCCGCAAACTATCTGGCGGTACCCACCCCCCGCCTGCACGCGCAAACAATCGCCTGAAAAACCACAGTTCATCAAAACTGCAGAATTTCCTTGCTTCGGCGGCTTATCCGGTAGTATCCATTATTTGATCAAATTCCCCGAGCCCTCGCTCGGAGCCAGATTTGCGTGGCAAGACGGCGGCCAAACGGCAGCCTGAAGAGAGACGATCTAATTGGGAGAAAGGGCCATGGGCATGGTCCGAACTCACCCAGATGCTGCCTTCGGGCCTTTGCGGTGGGGATGCGGAATTGGGCCCGTTGGCTGCGTAAAACGATGAAAGACTGGCTTAGAAAACATCCGCAAGTCCGCACCATCCGTGTGGCTGCGGCCGATCTGAACGGGCAGGCGCGCGGCAAGCGCATCCCGGCCCGCTTCGCCGATAAAGTGGCGACCGAAGGCACAAGATTCCCGATGTCATCGCTGAACCTCGACATCTGGGGCGAAGATATCGAAGACAGCCCGCTGGTCTTTGAAAGCGGCGATGTTGACGGCGTCTTGAAACCGACCGAACGCGGCTTCATGCCGATGCCGTGGCTGGAGGCGCCAACCGCCCTTTTGCCGATCTGGATGTACCGCGAAAACGGCAAGCCTTACGGCGGCGATCCGCGCCACGCCCTTGCCGCCGTCGTCAACCGCTATAAGGCGCGCGGGCTGACCCCGGTTTGCGCGGTGGAGCTTGAGTTTTTCTTGATCGACGATTCCGGCAAGAACCTGCAGGTCCCGACCTCGCCCCGCTCCGGCAAGCGCCGCAAGGCGGCCGAGATCCTGTCGATCCGCGCATTGGATGCCTTCGATACCTTCTTCACCGATCTTTATGACGCCTGTGAAGAGATGGACATTCCTGCCGATACCGCCATTTCGGAATCCGGTCTTGGCCAGTTCGAAATCAACCTGATGCATTGCGACGACGCTTTGCGCGCCGCCGATGACGCATGGTTCTTCAAGATGCTGGTCAAGGGCCTTGCCCGCCGTCACGGCTTTGCGGCAAGCTTCATGGCCAAACCCTACCCCGAATATTCGGGCAACGGTCTGCACACGCATTTCTCGGTGCTTGATAAGGATGGCAAGAACATCTTCTCGGACGGCGGGCCCAAGGGATCGCCGCTGCTTTTGAATGCAATCGCGGGCTGTATGGCGGCGATGCATGATTCAACCCTGATCTTCGCGCCCCATGCCAACAGCTATGACCGGCTGGTGCCGGATTCGCACGCCCCGAACGGCATTTGCTGGGCCTATGAGAACCGCACAGCAGCGATCCGCGTGCCGTCCGGCAGCCCGGTCGCCCGGCGCATTGAACACCGCGTCGCTGGCGGGGATGTGAACCCCTATCTTTTGCTGACCGCGCTTTTGGGCGCCGCCTTGGTCGGCATCGAAGATGGGTTGACGCCGCCGCCGCCGATCTCGGGCAATGCCTATGCGCTTGATCTGCCGCTGATCCCCGACAACTGGGCCGAAGCCATTGATATGTTTGAGAAAAGTGAGATCATGCCGCGCATCTTCCCGGCAGAGCTGATCACAAACATGGTCATGACCAAACGCCAGGAACTGCGCTACATGGATGAACTCTCGCCGAATGAGCGGACCGAGATATACCTTGACACCGTGTGACCACCCGACAAACCTGCCCGTGCCGTCCCTGTCCGGCGCGGGCCCCTGCAAAGCGACACCACAACGAATGGACCCCTTATGTTGATCGGCATTCTACAAACCGGCCAGGCGCCTGATGTCTTGCGTGACAAGACCGGCGATTACCCCGAGTTTTTCCGCCGTCTTCTGGCCAATCGCGGCTTCGAATTTCGCACCTTTCACGTTGAGGCGATGCAATTTCCCGTCAGCGTGCATGATTGCGATGGCTGGCTTATCACCGGCTCGCGGCATGGCGCCTATGAAGATCATCCGTTCATAGCGCCTTTGGAGAATTTCATTCGCAAGGCGATTGCCGAAAAGGTGCCCATGGTCGGCATCTGCTTTGGCCATCAGATCATCGCTCAGGCCATGGGCGGCAAGGTCGAAAAATTCGCAGGCGGTTGGGCGGTCGGGGCGCAGGACTATGATTTTGGCGGTGAAGAGGTGACGCTGAACGCCTGGCATCAAGATCAGGTCACCGAACGCCCCGAGGGCGCGGAACTTTGCGCCAGCAACGCATTTTGCGAAAACGCCGCGCTGGTTTACGGCGACAGCGCCTATACCATTCAGGCCCATCCCGAATATGATGACGAATTCATCGAAAACCTGATGACCCACCGCGGCAAGGGCCTTGTGCCCGATCAGATCATGGCCGCCGCCGCCAAGAGATTTGGCGAGCAGAACTCCTCGGCGGCCATTGCCGACAAGATCGCCGATTTCTTCACGAAGCCCCGCAACAAAACAGCAGTGTGACACATGTCCGATTGGACCGAACAACTCCCCGAAGCCGCCCGCGCCTATATTGCAAACCGTCGTCTGGATGAGGTTGAATGCCTTGTCTCCGACCTTGCTGGCGTGGCCAAAGGCAAGGCGATGCCCGCGTCGAAATTCGCGCGTCAGACGCATTTCTTGCTGCCCAATTCGATCTTCGCCCAGACCATTACCGGCGATTATGCCGACATGCCCGGCGGCGATGAATTTACCGAACCCGATATGATCTTGACCCCCGATTGGACGACCGCCACGGCGGTGCCATGGACGGCGGACTGGACGCTTCAGGTCATTCATGACGTCAATGATCAACAAGGCAATCCCGTGCCTTTGGCGCCGCGCAACGTGCTCAAACGCGTGGTGCAGCTTTACAAGGATCAAGGCTGGCAGCCGATCGTGGCGCCTGAGATGGAGTTTTTCCTTGTTGCCCGCAACATCGACCCCAATCAGCCGATCATCCCGCCGATGGGCCGTTCGGGCCGCCGCGTGATGGCCAATCAGGCCTATTCGATGTCTGCGATTGATGAATATGGCAAGGTCATCGACGATATCTATGATTTCGCCGAAGCCCAAGGGTTTGAGATTGACGGCATCGTCCAAGAAGGCGGCGCGGGTCAGGTCGAGATCAACCTGAACCACGGCGAACCGGTCAATCTGGCGGATGAGGTGTTTTACTTCAAACGCCTGATCCGCGAAGCGGCCCTGCGCCACGATTGCTATGGTACCTTCATGGCCAAACCGATTGAGGGTGAGCCCGGTTCAGCCATGCATATCCATTCCTCGGTGGTCGATGCCAAGACCGGCAAAAATATCTTTTCTGATGCCAAGGGCAAGGAAACCCCCGAATTTCTGCACTTCATCGCGGGTATGCAGAACTATCTGCCCGCTGTGGTCGCCCTTATGGCGCCTTATGTGAATTCCTACCGCCGCTATGTCCCGGATTTCGCAGCCCCGATCAACCTTGAATGGGGCCGCGACAACCGCACAACCGGCCTTAGGATTCCAATCTCGGAACCCAATGCGCGTCGGCTTGAAAACCGTCTGCCGGGGATGGATTGCAACCCCTATCTGGGCATCGCGGCCACGCTCGTGTGCGGCTATCTCGGTCTGATGGAAAAGAAAATGCCGCGCCCGGAGGCCAAAGGCAACGCCTACATCAATGCGGACGAGCTGCCGACAACCCTTGGCGACGCCCTTGATATCTTCTCTGAATGCGAACCGGTCCGCGAAGCCCTGACGCCAGAGTTCTGCGGTATTTACGAGGCCGTCAAACGCAACGAATACAAGGAATTCCTGCAAGTCATCAGCCCGTGGGAGCGTGAGCATCTTTTGCTCAACGTCTGAATCATCCCATGAACCTGCTTTACGCAAATGACCGACCGGGTGAATACCCGCAAAGCTACTATGCCGCGACCGCCACGGATATCGGCCGCTTCGCCCCCCTCAAAGGGGCGACCCGCGCCGATGTCTGCATTATCGGCGGCGGTTTCACCGGCCTTTCCGCGGCCCTGCATATGGCCGAGGCCGGCCTTGATGTGGTGCTGCTGGAGGCGCACCGCGTGGGCTTTGGCGCCTCGGGGCGTAACGGTGGGCAGGTAGGTTCGGGCCAGCGGCTTGAACAAGACACGTTGGAAAAGATGCTGGGCCTTGATCACGCCCGCCAGCTTTGGGATCTGGCGCAAGAATCCAAGGCGATTGTCAAGGAACTGGTCACCAAACACGCCATGCCGTGCACCTTCCACCCCGGCATCATGCATGCCTGTTTCACCGACAAAGAAGTGCGCCATAGCCACGACTATGCCGAGAAACTGGCCCGCGACTATGGCTATGATCAGATTGAACCGCTGAACGCGCAAGGGTTGCAAGATATCTTGCCCTCAAAACTCTATGTCGGCGGCGATCTTGACCGGGGTGCGGGGCATCTCCATCCGCTCAACTTCGCAATTGGGCTGGCCAAGGCGGCCGCTGCCGCCGGTGTGCGCATCCATGAGGATGCCTATGTTCATCACATCACCCATGGCGCGCGTCCGGTCGTGCAAACCGGTCAGGGCCGGGTGGAATGTGACCATGTGATCTTGGCCTGCAACGGCTATCTGGGCGGCCTTGATAGCAAGGTTGCAGAACGGGTCATGCCGATCAATAATTTCGTGGTCGCGACCGAACCCTTGGGCCCCCGCAAGGCCGAGGTTCTGCGCCAGAACATCGCCGTCGCCGATACCAAATTCGTGGTGAATTACTGGCGTTTGTCCGATGATGACCGGCTTTTGTTCGGCGGTGCCGAAAGCTATGGCTACAAATTCCCCGATGTCCGCAAAGTTGTCTCCAAACCGCTTTATGCGATCTATCCGGGCCTGCGCGATGTGAAGATCGACTATGCCTGGGGCGGCACATTGGGGATCACCATGAACCGGATGCCGAATTTCGCCAGAGTAGCCCCCAATGTGCTGTCGGCCTCGGGCTATTCCGGTCACGGCGTGGCGATGGCCACGCTTGCCGGGCGGCTTTTGGCCGAGGCCGTGGGCGGACAGGCCGGGCGCTTTGACGCGATGGCAAATGTCCCAATTCCGCGCTTTCCGGGCGGCCGGGCGCTGCGCTCGCCGCTTTTGGTGCTGGGGATGACGTGGTTTTCCTTGCGCGACCGGCTTGGGTTCTAGCCACAGCGGCGAAATCGGGTGGCATTTTTCGCCAATCCGCTGTACATGATTCCTGAAACAAACATTCAGGAAACCTGTATGATGAGTGTAAGCAACGCCCCCTCCCCGCAAGCCCCGAATGTCTATGACGCCGAACCCATCCCCGCGGCGGCACTGGCCGAGATAGAGCGGCTTTTATCCTCGGGCGACCTGTTTCGCTATACCGCCCCCGAAGGCGCGCCGGTTGCCCTTTTGGAACAAGAATTCGCCGAACTGCTGGGCGTGCGCTATGCTTTGGCGGTTTCTTCATGCTCGGCCGCTTTGTTCTTGTCGCTCAAGGCGCTGGATCTGCCGCGCGGTGCGAAAGTGCTGATCCCGGCCTTTACCTTTGCCGCCGTGCCTTCTGCCGTGGTCCATGCCGATTGCGTGCCGGTTCTGGCCGAGGTGGGGGCAAATTTCCGCATTGATATGGCGGATTTCGAAACCCGCCTTACCGACGATATCGCGGCCGTGCTGATCAGCCATATGCGCGGCCATACCTCGGATATGGATGCGATCATGGCGCTGTGCGATGCGCGCGGCATTCCGGTGCTGGAAGATGCCGCGCATTCCTTGGGCACGCTTTGGGATGGCAAGAATATCGGGACGATCGGCAAGATCGGCTGTTTTTCCTTTCAGTCCTACAAGATGATCAATGCCGGTGAAGGCGGGATCATGATCACCGATGACCCCGAAGTGATGGCCCGCGCGGTGATCATGTCGGGCGCTTATGAACATAACTGGAAAAAGCACGCCGGGTTGCAAAACAGCTATCTGCATTGGCAAAACCGCTTGCCGCTTTACAATATGCGCATGCAAAACCTGTCAGCCGCCGTGATCCGCCCGCAATTGCCGCTGGTGGCGGACCGGGTCGCGGCGGGGCGCGCCAATCACGATTATGTGGCTGAAAAGCTTAATCAATCCGACTGGCTTGATGTACCGCCTGCTTTGCCGAAAGAAACCCGCGCGCCCGATAGTCTGCAATTCAACCTGAGGGGATTCGATGCCGATGCCGATGCCCGCGCCTTTCAGACTGCGGCAGCGGCGCGCGGGGTTCAGGTGCAGATCTTCGGGCTCAGCCAAGACAATGCCCGCGCCTTTTGGAATTGGAAATTCATCGGCGATCAGCCCGATATGCCCAAAACCCGCGCCATGCTGATGCGGGCTTGCGATCTGCGCCTGCCAGCACGGCTGACAAGGCCAGAGCTTGATTTCATCGCCGAGGCCCTTTTGGCCGCAGTGGCGGATGTGAAAACCGCCCAGACCAGCGCCGCCTGACGCCGGTCTTGGTGACGCCGGTCTTAGTGCGGCCGGGCCTCGCCTTAACGGCCGATCACCTTCAGCCCATCGGCCATCCAGGGATGATCGGCCAGCACCGGCCCCACGATCATCTCTTGCATGAGGTCGCGCAACCGCGCTGCGATCCGGGCGGGCATATCGCCCAAGATATCGCGCCGCGCGGTCAGCATGATGCGCCGCGACAGGGGGGCGAAGGGCAAGGGCAAAAGATCAACCCGGTCGCGAAATCTGGCGGCATGCAGCACCCCAAGCGGGGTCAGAATCGTCCAGCCACTTCCCGCCGCCACCATCGCCATGATCGAATTATAGCTATCAAGTTCAAACCGATGCCCGGGGTGGAAATTCGCAAGCGCCATCGCATCGGCGATCTGGCGGCCCATATGATGCCGCGCGGTGTAAAGGATCAGCGGCAAAGGGTCATCCGCCCCCCCAAAGCCGGGCTTCTGGCCGCGCGGCACCACGGCGACATAAGGTTCTTGCAAGATCATATGCGCCTCGCTTGTGGCGTTGGTCGCACCAATGTCTGCTGCCACCACCAGATCAAGCGTGCGCGCCTCAAGCCCTTCATGCAAGCGGTGGCTTGGCCCGGTTTCCAGCAAGAACTGGCAATCCGGCCAATCGCGGCCAAGCTCTGACAAAAGATGGGGCGTCACTTCGGATTCGAAATCCTCAATGAATCCCAGCCTGAAACTGGCAAGCCCCGACAACCCCGAAAGCCCGATTGCCGCGCGTGCTGCGGCAAGTTCGTTGAAGATCGCCTGCGCGTGGCGCAAAAACGTCTGGCCCGCCGGGGTCAGGCGCATGGGCCGGGCCGAGCGGTCAAACAATGCCGCCCCTAGCGCTGTCTCTAACGCCGTGATCTGCTGGCTTATCCCAGAGGCCGAAGCATCCAGCCGCCGCGCGGCGGCCTGAACCGTGCCTTCGGCTGCGGTGGTCAAAAACGCCTCAATGCCCCAAAGGGTCACGCGCCCGGGCGCCTCGGTCATCTTCACCTCTTATCATGCCTGCACGGCCGCTTGGCCCCGATTA
>JBAUHP010000154.1:0-4944 GCA_049680345.1 Albidovulum sp.
GGACAAATTTTCTGACTATCCAACAACACTTACAGCGCCTGCCCGAGATGCGGCGACAGTGATCCCGAACGACACTTTGGACCTGCCAGAGATTCCGCGCGCAATCTACGTGGGTCAGTCTGGTGACCTTTCGCTGCGTTTGCCGGGTGGGCAAACGGCTGTGTTCCAAAACACGCAGGCCGGAAGCTTCCTTCCGGTGCGCGCTCTGGGCGTCAATGCGACGGGCACAACGACCGCAGGTCTTGTCGCGGTATGGTAGAGCAAGACCAGATGCTGCCGCTTACCTGAACGCCCTTACCCAACTGCCAATTCAAAGAAACCCGGCGTCCTATGGACCGCCGGGTTTTTTCCGTCCTCAGTTGCATGCAGCGTATATTACCTGCGTCCTGGCCCCGCATCCCAAGCTTTGGATGTGCCCCAGCCACCGGCCCAATGACCGCAGATGCGGCACAGGGCACTAAGCCGGGGTGATCTACGAACCGATGCCCCGCTGCGGCTTGGGGCCGGGGCTTAGCGTTTCGACTTGAACCCGCAATCACCCAACGTTGCCTGAAATCGAAGGCTTCAACGCGTTGGATAATACACCATGCTTCAAGGCACGTCGAAACGCTTTAATAGCTACGCCGCGTCAAACGGTATCGCCGCCAAGCTTCCAGGGATGCGCATTGGCGACAGAGGGCGGGCCAGAGATCCGCCCATTTGCCCTTAGCAACGCGTCTGTCGGAGGCTTGCCGCCGCCCGGAATACACTCATTCCAGACCTCTGCTTGATACACCGTCCCGATTGTGTTTCCGCTTGTTCCGCTGGACCGGGACAAGAGCGCCAACTTGCGGCCACCTGACGCAAGTATACCTGTGTTGGCAGCCAAAGCGCGTGTGGTTGTCACCCCGTTGAGCGTGGTCCAAAGCCCGTTTGTGGACAGATCGGCCGCAACGATAAGCTCAAACCGAATGCCCGCCGTTACCGAACCGATTGATGCGGATCCGAAAATCGCGGTCCCTGCACTGTCTTTGATGGTCAAAAACAGATTGCTGTTTGGGGCAACCTGACAGCTGACATGGACGTTATCCATTTCGAAAAGATAGTTTGAGGTAGCGGTCGAGGCGACCAAAAGATCAACCGCGATGGTGATTTTGCCGTTCACTGTCGGCCAGTTGACCGGTTCCTTGAAGCGCGTGATCTGGCCTGCGACAGTGGAGAAGTTTGAGGCAGCAGGCAAGGTATTGGCCAAGAGTGCGGCATTCGGGATCGGGCGCAACACAATGCCGTCAAGACCCGCTGCACCCACATCAACAATGGGCAGGTTTTTCCATGTGGCATTTTGTAAATCTTCAGGAAACTTAATTTGCCCCGTGGCCCCACCTTCACCAAAGTTGATGACGTCGGAAAAGATGAAGGCGCCGCCACCGTTCGGCGTTATCCGCACGCGCCCGGCCACAATCGTTGCGTTTTGCGCGGGCACTCCGTTGATCTGAAAGCCATGAACTTGCGTCCAATGCGGGAAGGTCGGGGGCAGGGCCGCCTCGCTGCGCGCCAGACGTGTCGTTGTGATTGGCCCGGCGGAAGACCAGACTTCAACATAGGCACCGCTCGGGTCCCACAGGCAATTGTCGAATTCGGGGGCAGACCAAGAGGTCAGCCCCGCCGCCTCAAGCACCGCCAGACCGGTCAACCGCGCATAGGCCTGCGCGCCATCAACCGTGTTGCTGGCCGGATGCGGCGTGTCGGTCCAACCGCCCAAGCCGTCATCGACACCGTTCACGTAATTGATCGGCTCCAACCCCAACGGCAAGAACATGCTGGCGGTCGGTGCCGTCAGCATTGATCGCCAGCTTACCCGCGCATCTTGTTTGTTGTTCAGCGTAAACTGGGTAGCGCCACCCAGAAGATGGGTGGCATCTAGCATGTCTGCATCAATGTCAAAGCGGTGCGGGCCGTAAGCCACCCATTTGGTATTGGCGTAATCGTAAAGCTCTCCAAACCAATGATCTGCAGTGTAGGTTGAAGAAACGCCTGATGTGATCGTGGCCGGAAATGTGACCGGCGATCCGTCAAGCATCAGGCCCGAAAACAGCGGGTAAAGGGCCGCGCCGTAGTTGCCGCCAAGGCTGCCGGGCGCTGCAAACCACGACATGGCTGCAAAGCCTACCTTTTGTCCGTCAGCGGTGGCGAAATCATGCAGTGCTTTGTCGTTCGTCCAAAGACGGCTGGGGTCGCTGTCATTGACCAACGAGCGCACGTCACTGCCCGGCACCGTGTGAAAGATGACCGCGAACTTCTCGCCCGGGCGCGTAGTTATTAGCGATGACGCCATCGCGGCTGCCGTTGCGGTAAAGGGCTGGGCCGTCGTTACGAAATGGCGGGTCGGTGTTGTCGTTGCCCCTACGATGATCTGTACAGCTTCGTCATCAGCGATCGGTGGTGCGGCCGTGTTGTCATAAAAGGCCGAGATGATCCGGTCAGGTTCTGACTGCCCCCAGATCGCGATGATATGGCCAACGCCAAACCGGTTGGCGCCTTGTGCTGCAACACCGGGTGAGGCCTTGAGGCGCACTTGGGGGCGGAACCAAGATCCGGATCTGGGTGCTGTCAGGTTCCCGGCCCAACTGCCCGCCCCATCAATCGTGGCTATATCGACCCATGCCGTCGTCGTGGCGCCACCATCGTCAAGCGACACGGCCCGTGCCTGCACGACTTCTCCTGCCGTTCCAGCCCCAGACAGTGGCACCTGCGCCACCGCCCTGCCAAACCCGGCCCCGCTATCAAAAAGCGTCTTGTCACGCGAAAAGGCAGCCAGTGACACCGTGCCTGAGGGTGGTGGCGGAGTTGAGGCCTTTGGATTGGACTGAGTAAGGGAAAGTGATAGTGAAAACATATGGATGTCCCGCTTTCTGAGGCGAGACCGCGGGTCGGACCATTCTTTGACAGAAAGGATGTGCGGCGCTCGTCCTGATGGCTCGCGCCGCAGGGGTGGTGTGATACCCGGCCAAACTAGGCCGCGCCCGTGGCACCCGCTCCGACAGTCGTCTGCAAAGAAGTACCACTTCAAGCTGGGGTGTTGCCCAATCAGCGCTTGTGACGTGCCAGCCCAAGATAGTTTGTTAACGATTTGGCACCGGCTTGCCGTCGGCCTAGCACGTCGCGCCGAAGCCTGTGGCAATAGCCTTGGACAGGGGTTGGGTTAACAGATCCGCCTCGGCCTGCGGGTCGGGATGAACGCCATCAACGATATGGGCCTGCCAGCCCGGCAATGCCAGCCAGCGGCCATAGCCATCAAACAAACCGATTCCGGTCTGCTGTGCCAGGTCTGAATAAAGCTTGTGGTAGCGGCGCAGATTGGGGCGCTGCAATCGCGCCAACCCGGCCACCGGATTGGTTGTTAGAAGTATGATCGCGGCCTCAGGCGCGCCTGCCTGCAAGCCGGTTGTGATCGCTTGATGATTGCGCAGGCTTTGCCACGGCCATAGGCCGTCGAAAAGATCGCCGTCATTGATGCCAAATTCGATGATGATCACGTCGGGCTTGTAATTCACCACCGCTTCAACCTCAGTCACCGCCCATGAAGAATTTGCGCCCGCTTTGGCAAATCGCGCGATCTGCGCGGCTTTAATCCCGCATGTCTCCAACGTGGTGGTCAGATTATCGGGCCATTTGGCGCGCAGGGAAAGGCTTGTGCCAAAAACCGCAATCCGCAGCGGTGTCGATTGGGAGGGTCGGGGCGATAGCGGCCGGTCTTGCAACGGGCCGCTTGTTTGGGGAAATGACAAGACCGCGACTACTGCAACGGCCAAAACTGCGAAACCCACAAGGATCAGGATTTTCACCGCCCCGGCCGCCATTGCCTAAGCCAGCCCCTTTTGCACAAGCTCGCTTTCGGTTGCATCGGCGGTCAAGAACCGCCCATAGGCGCCAACTTCGATGTCCGAGCGGATGATTTTTGCCGGATTGCCAGCAACGATTGAACGGGCTGGTACGGATTTTGTGACCACCGATCCGGCGCCCACAACGCAATTGTCACCAATCTCGACCCCCGGCAGGATCAGGCTGCATCCGCCAATAAAGCAGTTTGCGCCAATTTTGGTATGCAGATACAGCCCGCGGGTGCGGTCATGGGTTAAGATGCGGGTATCAAAGGCGATGTAAGAATAGGCGCCTACATGCACCCCGATCGGAAAGGTTCGGTCGAACTTGGCAGAAAGCGAGAACTGCGCAGTCGGATGAATGTCCATGCCCCAAAGCTTGCGGTAAAGATAACGCTTTGTGTTCACCAAAATATTCCGCAGCCCGCGCAACCTGTTCAGGCCGCGCCGCTTGGCTTTTTGTGGTGCCTTGGCGGGCATGGTCTCATCTTGCATCAAAGTTCATCCTGACTTGTCACACTTGCAACAGACCTGCCTTGCCGCGCAGCCCCGCGCAAGCAAAAATGGCCGCGACCCCATAGTCACGGTTACAAAAGCGGCAGCTTGTCTCATTGGCCAAGCAAGCATCGGGCCTGCCGCGCGATTGGTTGCTATCTGCCTATTTATCGCCACATCTAGCCTCTATCGTCACCCGATCAGAAACAATCGATAACGTTATTCTGTGGACCGCACTCGCATCAGTTTAGAAGTTCCGGTATATGACGGTTCAATTGCTTTGCTCCTGATTTGGTGAAACCCACGGCGGAGATCCCTGCACCTTGCCATCCGATTCCACTACGGCCCTGACCGGCTCGAACACAGATCAACGCGCTCTTAACCTGCAAAACAGCGCGGGTCTGTCGGCTGTGGTTTTGGCCTATATGATCAGTGTCGTCATGCCGGTAGAGATTTCGGTCGGCCCAATCGCGCTGACGCCCTTGCGGATCTTGCTGATGATCATGATCGTGCCCTTGTCGATCAACCTGTTCTCGGGGCGCTATGGCAAGCTTTTGCTCTGCGACTATCTGTTCTTTGCTCATATGGG
>JBAUHP010000155.1:0-1799 GCA_049680345.1 Albidovulum sp.
GCGCACCACGATGAAGCGGGCATTTGGCAAGGCAAGCTTCATCAGACCCAGATACATATAGGTCTGGATGGATTTATCGGTGACCTGCGGGGTGTCACTGAAAAGCGTGCGCAGATAGCTTTCGTAGTCATGACCCAAGGCGGCAATATTGGCAGCGGGCAGATCGGCCATTGGCGCATGATTGGCTTTTTGCAGCAAATCATGCGCAGCACGGGTGCCCGCACCTACTTCGCCCGCGCCACTGACGGCGGAATGGCTGGAGATGATCTGTTCAATCAGCGTGGTACCTGACCTCGGCATGCCGGTGACAAAGATCGGGGCGAAATCGCTGGCCCCCTTGATCTTGGTGCCTTGCCAGTCGAAACCGGAAAAGACCGATTTGGTCTGCGCAATCTCATGCTGTCTGGTGGCGATGTCATAGGGATGGGCCTGCCGCATCAGGGCATTCGCATCGCTGAGATAGCGGAAAACCCGGTCATATTCCTTGGTGTCTTCAAGGGCCTTGGCAATCGCAAAACCCAGACCGATACGGTCATTTGGCGAAAGGGCCGGGGTTTCATAAATCGCCACCATCTGTTCGATGATAGGATCGCCGGGCTTGGTTTTATGGCTGGCAATGAAGTTGCGGTAATTTTCGCCATTGGTGGGATCAAGCTCAAACCCGCGGCGAAACATCGGCTCGGCCTCATCAAACCGGCCAAGGGTTTGCAAAAGCGAGGCCATGCCAACCGTGGCCACGGCCGAATCCTTGTTCACCTCCAGCGCCCGCTGGAAATTTGCCATCGCCTCAGCATCTTTGCCCAACCGTGCCTGTGCCTGGGCAAGCAGCCCCAGCCCTTCATGCGATTGCTGTCGTCCCGCCGCAGATTTGGGCGTTTTTTCAAGGGCTTTAAGGAAGGCGGCCTCGGCCTTGGCGTAATTCTTCAGCTTGGTATGGGTATTACCCAATGCAAGGTAGCAGGGCTGCGCCTCGGCGCCGCTGGCAAGGGCGCGGTCCAGCAAAAGCAACGCGGCGTGCGATTCGCCCGCGCGATTAAGAAGGGACGCCAGATGAACCAGCGCCGAGGGCAGGCCGGGGGCCAGACAGACGGCGCGCCGGAACTGGCTTATCGCTTCGTCATAGCGGCCCTGATCCATATACACCTGCCCAAGGTTATCGTGCACTTCGGCGTAATCGGGGGCAATGCTGATGGCCTTTTGCAGGCTTTGCATGGCGGCTGACGTCTTGTGCAGCCTGGCCTGAGCGGTGCCAAGAATGTTCCAACCGATGGCAGAGCCGGGATAGCGTTTGAGCAGCTTTTGCGCGGCATTCTCGGCCTGAGATAACTGGCCTGCGGTCAGCATCACCATCAGCGGGCGGATATCCTTGGGGGACATACCGCCGGTGGGCGGTCTTGTGCTTGAGCGGCGCGCGCCGAACCTGTCTTGCAGCAAGATGCGGAATTTGGGGTCAACGGGGGCGGATTTTACCACGCGGGTAATCTCGGCCTCATCCTGGGCGGTGCCGCCCAGTGCCACGGCGTCGGACCATGCTTGCCAGACGGTCGCTTCGGCGGGGCGCAGGCGGACGGCTTCTTTCAGATAGGGGAATGCCGCCTCATACCGGTGGGCCTGGGTCAGGATCCGGCCGATCTGGAAATGCGCCTCGGCGATCTTTGGATTATCGGTGACGATGGACCCGAAGGTCTTGAGCGCTGCATCAAGATTGCCCGCACCCTGAAAGGCCAGCCCTTCCGCATAGACCTTCTGAATATCAGCCGCAGACATTTGCCCCATTGTCAGGTTCCCAAGGTGATTTC
>JBAUHP010000156.1:0-6495 GCA_049680345.1 Albidovulum sp.
CCCAGCCCGTGTTCTTCGTTGGGCTGGAACAAAAACACCACGGTGCCGTCAAAACCCTTGTCGCGGGCCAGCAGTTCAGCCGCGCCCAACAGCATTGTCATATGGCCGTCATGCCCGCAGGCATGCATAACGCCCGGCGTGTTTGAAACATAGTCATGCTGGCTGATCTCGTGAATTGGCAAGGCATCCATATCGGCCCGCAGCCCGATGGCGCGATTGCCGGTGCCGACCTTCAAGATGCCGACAACACCCACACCTTCATGCACCTCAAGCTGAAGGTCGCGCAACATCCCCGCCACTTTCGCGCGCGTGCGCATCTCTTGAAAGCCAAGCTCCGGATCGCGGTGGAACGCGCGCCTGATCGTGACCAGTTTTTGGTGGAATGCGTCCATTTGATTCTCCGGCAGGTGGCTGGGGCGGCCAGCTTGCTTAAGATTAAAGGCTGGCTGTGACAATGGGCGTCGAAGTTCCGGTTTTTGGCGATAAAATAAGTCGAAAGCCGCGCCTTTCACGATCATTGCAAGCGATATCACCGGTGTTATGGGAAAACCGATGATATGCCTGCATGGCCCGCAAAATATCCCCGGCGCGCAAAGCGCCACTGGGGGGTCACACCAATTCGGCGTCGGTCATGATTTCCACCAATGATGGCCCGTTTACCGCCAGCGCCTTGGCGATTGCGGCTTCTATATCCTCGGTCTTGGTGACCTTGGCGCCATGCCCGCCGCACAGCTTCGCGAAGGCTGAAAAGGATGGGTTTTGCAGGCTGGTTTCCCACACCGGCCATTCGCCCGAGCGTTGTTCTTTCGAGATCTTCCCAAGCTCGCCATTGTGCAGCAAGATATGCGTGATGTTCATGCCGTATTTGACCGCCGTGGTGAATTCCATCGGATACTGCCCAAAGCCGCCATCGCCCGAGATCGAAATAACCTTGCGGCCGCGCAATGCGTCAATATCCTGGGTCGCGGCCCAGGCCCCCATGCCCGCCGGAAAGCCAAAGCCGATAGAGCCCAGATAGCCAGACATCAAAACCCGCTGGTTGCCCTTGGTTTCAAGGTAACGGCCAAAGGAATAGGTATTGTTGCCCACATCGACCGCGAAAATCGCATCATCGGGCGCCAGTTTGCCAAGCGCGTCAAAAATCGCAACGGAATGGATGCCTTGGCCATGTTCCTCGGCCAGACGGCGGTGCTTTTCATCGCGCCACATGGTCCAGCGCGATGCCAGCTCCTCTATCTGATTTTCGGCGGCACCATTGCGCGCAAGCTTGGGCGACGCCGCAGTGCAATATGCGCCAATCTCACCCCAGATCGGGATTTTGACCTTGCCAAATTTGCCCAGCTGTATGCGGTCATAATCAACCTGAATCATATTGCGTTTGGGCGAGATGCCGGTGTGATTGGAAAAGCTTGCGCCAAGCACGATGATCGTATCGGCAAGGGTCATGAACCAGCTTGCAATGGGTGTGCCCGAGCGCCCCAGAACCCCGCCCGCATTGGGATGATTGTCCGGGATCAGGCCCTTCGCCTTGAAGGTCGTCAGAACCGGCGCGCCGATTTTTTCGGCAAAGGCGATGATGGCGTCGCGCGCGCCGTAAGCGCCGTGGCCCACGATTATCACCGGCCTCTTGGCGTCATTGATCATCTGAACCGAGGCGTCGATATCGGGCTGCGACGGTGTCACCTGATAGCCCGCTATTCGGCCCGCAGGGGTATCGGCCTTTTTGGTCGATGGCAGGGTCTGCACATCATCGGGGAAAATCAGATGTGCCACGTCTTGTTCAACGATCGCGGTCTTGCACGCCAGGGTCATAAGTTCGGCATGTTTTGAGGTGCTTAGAACCGTTTGCGAAAACCGCGAAACCGCCTGAAAGGCAGAGCTGAGGTCAATATCTTGAAACGCGCCGGGGCCAAAAACCTGCGTCTGTACCTGCCCGGTCAGTGCCAGAACCGGCGCGCGGTCAACCTTGGCATCCCACAGCCCGGTCATCAGGTTGGTGGCGCCCGGTCCCGCGATGGTCAGGCACGCCGCCGGTTTGCCCGTCAGCTTGCCGTAAGCCGAGGCGGCAAAGGCCGCCGCACCTTCATGGCGAATGCCGTAGTACTTCAGTTTCTTGTCGATGACCGAAAGGCGGATGGAATCCGACAGACCCAGATTTGAATGCCCAACCATACCAAAGACGCTTTGCACACCCCAGTTTGTCATCGTCTCGACCATCACATCGGTGATGGTGCGGGTCCGCGCAGGCTCGGGCTCGATCCCGACGAAAATCGCGCCGTCGCGGATCTTGACGGGAAACATCCTTTGACCGTGATCTTTCACGCCGCCGCCGGGTGGCTTGCCGGTCAAAGGGTCAAAGTCCCAGCCATGCCACGGGCAGCGGATCCAGCAGGCATCGTCGACGCCCTTTTCGATCGTGCCTTCGCCAAGCGGGCCGCGCTGGTGGGGGCAATGGTTGTCCATCGCCGCCCATTGCCCGTCGAAATGCACAAGGCAGATGGATGTCGTGCGCGCCGTCACGGTCTTGACGCGGCCTTCGGGCAGGTCATCAACCTGGGCTACCTCGATCCAGTCCAGGGTTTTGGTGTTCATGACTTCAGGCTCCCTCAGTTCAGGCCACCGAATGCGACGCCGGATATTTCGGCCATGTCTTTTTTCCAGGTGGTCAGGTCATTTGGTTCGAACTTTGACAAGTGGTCATGCCCGCAAGCGCGCGCCATCACCTGCATCAATTCGACCGAGGCCTCGAAAAAGTTGGTCAGCCGCTTGGCGGATTTATCGACGACAAGCCGGTTCACCAGATGCGGCTTTTGCGACGCGATCCCGACCGGGCAATTGTTGGTGTGACAGGCCCGCATGGCCAGACAGCCGATGGCCTGCATCGGCGCGTTGGACAAGGCAATCGCATCTGCCCCAAGGGCAAGTGCCTTGATGAAATCTGCCGGTTTGCGCAGACCGCCGGTGATCACCAGCGACACATCCTTGCGCCCCAACCGGTCCAGATGCGCCCGCGCCCGCGCCAGCGCCGGGATTGTCGGGACCGAGATATTGTCGCGAAAAATGATCGGGGCTGCACCAGTCCCGCCGCCGCGCCCGTCCAAAATAATGTAATCGACGCCAATCGCCAAAGCCGCATCAATATCTTTTTCGATATGCTGGGCCGAAAGTTTGTAACCTATCGGAATGCCGCCGGTATGGTCGCGGACCTTGTCGGCAAATTCCTTGATCTGACTTAGCTCGGTCCAGTCAGGAAAGCGCGCGGGCGATACGGCGGGCGTGCCCGGTTCCAACCCGCGCACTTCGGCGATCTTGCCGGTCACCTTATTGCCCGGCAGATGCCCGCCGGTTCCGGTTTTGGCACCTTGCCCACCTTTGAAATGGAAGGCCTGAACCTTCAATAGCTTGTCCCAGCTAAACCCGAACCGCCCCGAGGCAAGTTCATAGAAATAGCGGCTATTGGCCTCTTGCTCGCCCGGAAGCATCCCGCCTTCGCCCGAACAAATCCCGGTGCCCGCGTCTTCGGCCCCCTTGGCCAGCGCCAGCTTGGCGTTTTCGGACAAGGCCCCAAAGCTCATATCCGACACGAAAAGCGGGATTTTCAGGATCAGCGGTTTCTTGGCATTCGGGCCGATCACAACTTCGGTGCCAACCTCGGCGTCATCCAACAGGGGCGGTTTGGCAAGTTGTGCGGTCAGCAGTTGAATATCATCCCAATCGGGAAGTTGATTGCGCGGCACCCCCATGGATTCGACAATGCCATGGTGGCCGGTCTTGGTCAGGCCTTGCTTGGCGTAGGTGTGGATCAAGCTGGTATAAGGCTCTTCTTCAGTGCCATGGCTTGGGTCGGCGTAAAGCCCAAGATAAGCTTTGCGCGCATAGGGTTGCGGGTTCTTGTGCGCCCATTCGCTGATTTCATCTTCGTCAACAAGAACCGCATCGCCATCCACCCAGCTTTGAAACTTGGGCAGCTTTTCTTCGTTGTTGTAAGATGACACGCCGCTATCAAGCCGGTAATCCCAATCATGCAGCCCGCAAATCAGGTTCTTGCCGCGCACAAACCCGTCAGACATCAGCGCACCGCGATGCAAACAACGCCCGTAAAAAACCGCAACCTCTTCGTCAAACCTGACAACGACCAGATCAACCTCGCCGACAAGCGCATAGGTCGGGTCGCGATCTTCAAGAGTGCTTAGTCTGGCAATCTCAATGCGTGTCATTTTTGATCCACTGCTAGGTGTTGAATTTCAGTGATCGGTATCATCACCATCCATCTTGCCCTTGGCCCAACCCAAGGCCCATTCAATGGCACCAAGCCCCAGGAAGGCCGCCGCCGCGTAAATGATATAGCGAAAGTCCCAAAACGGCGTGCCACGAAAAACCGAAAGCTGGCCGTAGCCCCACCAAAGCGCCAATGCCGCAAGACCGGTCAAAAGGATTGCAATGACGCGCAGGATCATGGGGTGGCCCTTATCGTTTCGGGCGAGATTTTGAACACCAGCAAATCACCGCGCCGCTCAACCAAGCCCTCAACCTCAACAAAAAGGGCGGTGAAGCCAAGAATATCTTCGGTGATATCGCCGCCATCGGCATTCGCCATCAGCAAGAATTCATGCCCCTCGACCAAGCCGGACGAGACGAAGACCGGCGGTACCTTTCCGGCCAGACACAGGTTTGCACAGGCGCGGTGCGAAAGCCCCCTGCCGGGGCGCATCGCGCCATTAAGGCATTTGCCATCGCAAATCTCGCCGGTCAGCTTCCAGCGGCCAAGCTGTTCAACCTCCACCGTGAAATTCGCATCCGGGCTTTCGGCGGGCTGAAGTCCCTGGGCGCCGTTGCGCAACTGCATGCCATTAAGATCGCCGCGCTCCAGCCTGAGCCCGGCGGCCTGAACGATCTTTCCGTCAAGCTCTGCCGCGCGTTCAAACACGCCCCGCTTGCCGCCGCCGGTCAGCAAAACCGTCTGACCGGGTTTGAAATGCGGGCTCTCAATCACATGCAGCACCGGGTACGGGTCTGCGCGCAAAACGCCGATGGCCTTGGTCTGCCCCATGAAGGCACCACCGCCCAGATCCGTCTGGGTCGATGAAATCGCATAGGCAATGGCCGCGAATGCAAGCACAAGGCTGATGGCACAGCTGATCAAAAAGGGCCGCAGACCGTTGGGAACCTTGCCCCAGCCGACGAAGAAGGGCTCTTGCGATTTAGCCATGTTCCATCACCTCGCAGATGATGGGTTCAACATCGGTTCCGGGCTGGTTGGCCTTGCGGTCAACGTACAAAACGCCGTCTTGCAGCTTCATATTATAGGTTGGGATCATTTCGGTGAACGGGGCGGGTGATCGGCCGTTGCGGGCCTTGTAGCTGAACCCGTGCCAAGGGCAGGTCACACAGCCGAACACGATCTTGCCTTCGCCCAAAGGTCCACCTTGGTGGGCGCAGGTATTGGACACTGCCGAGAAGGAATTTCCGCTGCGAAATATAGCGACGCGTTCGTCCTTTGACAGCGTCACGATGGCCGCGCGCTTGTCTTGGATATCGTCCGGGCGACAGGCCCTTACCCAATCTGCGCCTGATATATTGACCCGCCGCTCTTTGTTCCAAGCGGCCAGATGCAGCCCTGCGACGCCAAGCGCACCACCACTGAAAAGAATGGCGAAGACCGGGTTACGGGCGTCTTGGAAATAGCCCAAGGCCACATGGCTTACGACAAGAACATAGGCAGGATAAATCAGCAGATGAAGCGCCTTCCAAACCGGTGCCGACAGGAAGGACAGCCAAAAGTCATGGCTGGTCGCCGCCAAGATAGCCAAGATCAGCAAGGCCGCAATGCCAAGGATTTCCAAAGGGAAACCAAGTAATTGACCAAACCCCGTGGCGGTTGACAGCAATGCGGTCAATTGGGTTTGCGGCGTAAAGCTGAAATACCAGCCCAGCACATACATGGCATGAGTGAAGGCCACGGCAGTTGTCAGCACGCCGAAATGGCGGCGATTATAAAGGACCGGCAAGAACCGCTTGTCCAGACGGGCCAGCGGGCCAATGCACAAGATGAAGGTCAGCATCCAAAACGCACAGGTGCCAAAGGCGCGGGCGCGCAAGATCGGGTAGTCCAGGGGCCGCGCAAACCCGGCGGCGGGGGTGCCAAGCCGAATGAAAACCGTGACATAAACCACGATTAGGGCCAGCAAGATCAGATCATAGATCCATTTATTCGGGTTCCATTGAACCGGCACGTATTTAACGCTCATCTTGCCGCCTCCAAAAGGACCGGTGCGGCAAGTGTGGTTTGATCTTGCCGGGCAAGCAAGGCTGCTGCGATGACAATGGGGATGGCGATAATCATCGTAAGCACGGCGCGGTCTTGTCCGGCGCGCGGCATAAGGTGGCGATCAAGCCGTTCTTCGCCGCGCCGCAAGACCGCATAGCGCCAGATCACCAAGGGCCAGATCAAAAGAACCCCGGGGATAAGCAGCGGGCGAAAGACCCACGCCCCTT
>JBAUHP010000157.1:0-7647 GCA_049680345.1 Albidovulum sp.
CCTTTTGCCCCGGACGGCCACTGCCGCGCGCAGGCTTCGGCGTATGGCCAACCCAGGCCACACCACCGATAACAGGTATCGCGGTTTTCATGGTCTTTTCGACGGCGCGCAATTCGTCCATCTCATCTGGGGCGCAAAATGCAACGGCGCTGCCGGCGCGACCTGCGCGTGCGGTCCGCCCAATGCGGTGGACATAGTTTTCCGCCACATTCGGCAGATCGAAGTTATAGACATGGCGCACATCCGGGATGTCGATGCCGCGTGCGGCTACATCTGTGGCCACCAGCACCTTGGTCGTGCCGTTGCGGAAGCTTTGCAAGGCGCGTTCGCGCTGGCCCTGGCTTTTGTTGCCATGGATCGCACCCACGGTGAAACCCCAGCTTTCCAGCAAGCGGCACAGTTTGTCGGACCCGTGTTTGGTGCGGCCAAAGACCAGCGCCAGCTCGCCCGGATGTTTGGCAAGATATTGCGACAAAAGCTTGGCCTTGTCGCCTTGGCCGACGAAATGCACGCCTTGGTCGATACGGTCCGCGACCTTGCCGGGGGGCGAAACCTGCACCTTGATCGGGTCTTTCAGATAGGCTTCCGAAAGCTCGTCCATCAACTTCGGCATCGTGGCCGAAAACATCATGGTCTGGCGATGTACGGGCAACATCTTGGCGATCTGGCGAAGCGCGTGGATAAAGCCGATGTCAAGCATCTGGTCAGCCTCATCCAGCACCAGATAGCGGACCTCATGCAAGGTCAGCGCCCGGCGGTTCAAAAGGTCGATCAAACGGCCCGGGGTGGCCACCAGAATATCAATGCCGCGCGACAGACGCTCGGCTTGCGCATTCAATGACGCACCGCCGACGACGCGGAAGGTGCGCACCGGGGTTTCCTTGGCAAAGCTTTGGATGTTTTCGGTGATCTGGGTTGCCAATTCGCGGGTTGGTGCAAGGATCAGCGCGCGGCAGGTCTTGGGGCTTGGCCGGCAGCCAAGATCCAGCAGTTTGGACACGATCGGCAGCCCGAAAGCTGCGGTCTTGCCGGTGCCGGTCTGGGCAAGGCCCATGATGTCGCGGCCCATCATCCCATGCGGGATGGCTTGGGTCTGGATCGGCGTCGGGGTCGTCAGACCAAGTTTGTCGAGGTTTTCGACGATGCGTGGGGAAATCCCCAAAGTGGTAAAATCGGTCAAGGTATAGTCCTTGTGATGGCAGCCCATTGGGCGCCAGAAAACGGGTCCGCCTGCCCAAAATGGGCAGCGGTTGCAACAGCGGGGCGCGGCCAAACGCTGGCCGCTGGACCCCTGGCGTGACATGGGAACCGAACTGACCCGGCCTCTGCATCCTCGTTCGGATACGGCTGCTCACGCGGCAGCGGGCTTCAGGTCAGGGGTGCACATGGGGCTTTGCGCGGCATATGTCAACAGAATTGACACAATTTGCAGCAAATGGCCGGGCACAGGGGGCGATGCCGGGGCGGTTGCCGCAAGTTGGTGCCCCGCATTGATTTGCGCCCGGCAAGCGAACCTGCCGCAAAATTACGAGATATCATGACGATGTTGCCATATTCGCATCCCGGAGTGTAAGAGGCAAAGCCGTTTTGCCGCCCGGCTTGACACATGCTCCGCCCAAGCTAACATGTTAGTATGACGCCGATGAATGACGCTCTGTTGCAAGAAGTCCTAGATGCGCCGCCGGTGTTGCGTCCTTTGGACGATTTTTCCGGGTCGCTTGCAAACAAGGTCTATCTTTCACTGAAGCAAGCGATCTTGTCGCTTGCGTTTCGCCCCGGAGAGATCATTCGCAAACCAGAGATATGTGAGATTTTGGGCGTCTCACGCTCGCCTGTATCAGAGGCCGTGGCGCGGCTGGCAACAGAGGCGCTGGTTGATATCATCCCGCAGGCAGGCACGTTCGTTGCGCGTTTTTCGATGGATGAAATCCGCGAAGGGGCCTTTTTGCGTCAGGCGTTGGAATTGGCGGCGGTTGAACGTGTGGCCGAAACCATTACCGAAGAACAGCTTGTGCAGTTGCGCCGCAATCTGCGTGTGCAATCGGCATCGATCGACGACCATGATTTTGCAGGTTTTTACAAGCTTGATGCCGAAATGCACGAGATGATCTTGTCCTTCACCGGCTTTCGTCGTCTGGCCAGTCTTGCCGATACCTCTTGGGTGCATGTGAACCGCGCGCGGCAATTGATCTTGCCTGCCCCGGGGCGGGTCGAGGCTACACTATTGGAACACCAAGCGATTTTCGCGGCGCTTGAGGCGCGCGATCCCGCCCGGGCGCGCGAAGCAACCCGCTACCACCTTGGCCAGCTTGTCACCGTACTTGAGCCGCTGGTTGAACAGCGCCCCGACCTTTTTGCACCCGGCTAGACGCCCCCGAAAGGCCCCCCATGCACGCATTGCCCAACCGCCCTCGTTATGCCGCAAGGCTGAATGCTTTCAAGGTGGGGCTGGCGGGCAAACCGAGTGCCGCCGATATGATCGCGCGGGCGGGGCAGGTGGCGGGCCTTGATGCCGCCGATCTGAACTACCCCGATCATTTCGAACACCACAGCCCGGCCAAGCTTTCGGGCTTGCTCGCGGATCAGGGCATGGCGCTTAACGGTCTTGCGATGCGCTATTACACTGACCCCGGCTTTCGCCTTGGTGCCTTCACCAACCCCGATCCCAAGACCCGGCGCGCAGCGATTGACCAAACCAAACGCGGGCTTGATGCCTTGGCCGAAATGGGCGGGCAGATCATGACCCTTTGGTTGGGCCAAGACGGGGTCGATTATTCGTTTCAGGGCGATTTTGACCAGATGTGGGGCGATACGGTCGCGGCTTTGGCCGAAGTGGCAGACCATAATTCCAGCCTTGATATCGCGGTTGAATATAAGCCGAATGAACCCCGCGCCTTCGCGCTATTGCCCGATGTCGGCACCACGTTGCTCGCGATCAAAGAGGCGGGCCGTGCCAATATCGGCGTCACTCTTGATTTCGCCCATGTGCTTTATGCGGGCGAAATCCCGGCCCAAACGGCGCGGCTGATCGCCCGACATGCGCGGATCATGGGCGTGCATCTGAATGACGGCTACGGCAAGCGCGACGACGGGTTGATGGTGGGCTCTGTCCATCCGGTGCAAACGGTTGAATTATTGGTGGAACTGACGCGCATCGGTTACGATGGGGTGATCTATTTCGACACCTTCCCCGATCACGGCGGGCTTGATCCGGTGGCCGAAGCCGCAACCAATATCGCCATGACCGACCGTTTGCGCGCGGTGGCGGCCGGGCTTGTGGGGCACGCCGGGCTTGCCGATGCCATGGCGCGCCAAGACGCAACCCAAAGCCTGCGCATCGTGGCGGACCATCTTTACGGCCCCCCGGCATGAGCATCTTTGTCTGCGGTGCATTGCATCTGGATGTGATCGTCTCAGCCCCGCGCCTGCCGCGTCTGGATGAGACATTGGTGGGGCAAGATGTGCGCTATGCCTTGGGCGGCAAGGGCGGCAATCAAGCGGTGATGGCCGCGCGTCTGGGGGCCAAGGTGGCGATGGCCGGTGCGATCGGCGATGATCGTTTCGCGGATGATCTTCTGGCCAGCCTTGCCAATGCAGGCGTCGATACGGCCCAGGTGCAGCGCCTGTCGGGCCCCTCGGGGATGAGCGTGGCGATCTTGGACCTTGATGGAAATTACGGCGCTGTGATCGTCTCGGCAGCCAATCTGGCGCTGAACCCGTCTTCCATAAACCTGCCAAAAGACACGCGTATCTTGTTGCTTCAAAACGAAATACCCGAGGCGGCCAACCTTGCCCCTGCGCGCCTTGCCCGCGCGCTTGGTGCAAAGGTGGTGTTCAACGCGGCCCCTGCGCGCAGCCTTGCGCCCGATCTGCTTGCGCTGACAGATATCCTTGTCGTGAACCGGGTTGAGGCGCTGGATCTGACCGGCAACAACGATCCGGCCCGGGCTTTGGGCGATCTGGCCAAGCTTGGCCCGGCGCAAGTTATCATCACCCTTGGGGCGGATGGGTTGGTGATGCTTGAAGATGGCCGGATCAGCCATCACCCCGGCCATGAAGTTGATGCCCTCTCGACCCATGGTGCGGGGGATGGGTTTTTGGGGGCGCTGGCCGTGGCGCTTGATGGCGGTGCCACTTTGCAAGGTGCGGCGTCTTTCGCGCAGGCCGCCGCCGCCTTACATGTTTCAACCCCGCCCGAAAACCGCGCCGCGATCAGCGCAGATCGGGTGCGCGCCTATTCAAGCCCGTAAAATTCCGCGGCCGTGCCGCCGTATATACGGGCCTTGGCGGCAGGGCTCAGATGCGCCGTCAACTCTTGCGCGGCGGCGCGCCAGTCGCCGTAGCTGGCCCGCAGTTGGCACACCGGCCAGTCTGACCCCCACATCACCCGTTCTGCCCCGAAAACCCGGATGATGTGATCGGCATAAGGGCGCAAATCTTCAACTGACCAGCCCGCATTTGCTTCGGTCACCAGCGCCGAGAATTTGCAATATGCGCCGGTCTCATCCGCGATCCGCGCCATACCGTCCGCCCAATGGGCGAAGCTTTCGGGGGTATGTTTGGCGATATCGGGCTTCATGCAATGATCAATCACGACCCGCATATCGGGGTGGCGCTTCAAGATGGTCAGGAAATTCGCCAGATGCCTTGGGAAACCCAAAGCATCGAATGTCAGCCCCAGATCCGCCACCGCACGAAACCCCCATTGGACATCCTCGCGCAGCATCCAGTCATCGTCGGGGATATCTTGGATCATCGGGCGCAGTCCCTTGAATTTCGGATGCCCCGCCAGCCGCTTCAACTCTGCCTTGTCGGCTGGTTGTTCAAAATCCACCCAGCCAACGACACCGGCGACAAAATCGCAGCCATCGGCCATGCCCAGCATATATTCGCTTTCCGCCACCGAGGCTGCCGCCTGGACCAGGATCGTCGCATCAATGTCCTCAGCCGCCAAAAGCGGTGCCAGATCCGAGGGGCGGTAGCTGCGGTCAAGCACCCTATCGCCCTTTGGCATCCAGAAGTAATCGCCGCGTGCGGGGTTCCAAAAGTGATGATGGGCGTCAATCTGCATGGCTCAGATCTGCGCGCTCATTGGCGCATCGGGGCGCATCAGGCCTTCGGCCTTAAGGGCGATCCACAGGGCCGGTGGTATCTTGGCCGAAGCCGCATCCAGATTGGCGGCCATCTCGTCCACCGATTGCCCGCCCGGGATCACCGATAAAACCGCCGGGTGGCACAGCGGAAACTGGAAGGCTGCATCAACCATCCGCACCCGATGGGCCTTGCAGATCGCCTCAATCCGGGCGACGCGGTCCAATATATCTTGCGGTGCGGGGTCGTAATTGTAAAAGGCGCCGGGCTTGGGCCCGGTGGCCAAGATCCCCGAATTATAGGGGCCACCGATGATGATCCCGATGCCGCGCGCCTCGGCCATCGGCAAAAAACTGGTCAAAGCCTCTTGTTCCAGCAAGGTGTAGCGCCCGGCCAGCAAGAACAGATCGAAATCACCGCGCTCGGTAAGCCATTGGCAAGTTTGCCATTCATTGACGCCCGCACCAAATGCGCGGATCACGCCTTGATCGCGCAAGGCCAAAAGGGCTTTGTAGCCGCCTCCCATAAACTCAGACAGTTTTGCATCCAGATTGGCTTGGCTGCCAAGGTTGAAGACATCCAGATCATGGGCATAAAGCACGTCGATCCGGTTTGTCCCCAGCCGTTCAAGCGAAAACTCGATCGAACGCATCACCCCGTCATAGCTGTAATCAAGAACCTCGCGCCGGGCCGGTACTTCGAACCATTTGCCAATACCGTCACGCGCGTCTGGCGCGCAGGCCTGCAAAAGCCGCCCGATCTTGGTCGAAAGCACGTAAGCATCGCGCGGCTTGTCGCGCAAAAACCGATTAAGCCGCGTTTCTGACAGGCCAAGCCCGTAAAGCGGTGCAGTGTCATAGTAGCGCACGCCCGCCGCCCAAGCATAAGTCAAAATCGCATGGGCCTCATCGTCGGTTATCGCGCGGTATAGATTGCCAAGCGGCGCTGTGCCAAAGCCCAGCTCCGTGAAAGTCAGGGGTCCTTTGCCGCCTCGGTCCCAACTTCTGGTCTTGAGTTGCATAAAGCCCTCCGTGCCGACTAACATGCTAGTATGATTCATTATGACGCCCCGGATCGCAAGGGGGGAGGGGGGCAAAATCGCAAACTCGGCAGGAAAGTTCGCAAAGACATTCGGGCCGGGCAAACCGGTGATTGGCATGGTGCATTTTGGCGCGTTGCCGGGCACACCGCTTTATGATGCGGATGCGGGGCTGCAAGGCCTGATAGACGGCGCCCGTGCGGACCTTATGGCGCTGCAAAACGCCGGGTTCGATGCAGTCATGTTCGGCAATGAAAATGACCGGCCTTATGAGTTCAACGTGGATACCGCCTCAACCGCGACCATGGCCTTTGTCATTGGCCAGTTGCGCGGGCAAATTACCGTGCCATTCGGGATTAATGTCTTATGGGATCCGAAAAGCTCGGTCGCACTTGCCGCAGCCACCGGGGCTGCGTTTGTACGAGAGATTTTTACCGGCACCTATGCCAGCGACATGGGGCCGTGGAACCCCGATGCGGGGGCCGCATTGCGCTACGCGGGCCATCTGGGGCGCAATGATCTGGCGATGCTTTACAATATATCGGCCGAATTTGCCCATAGCCTTGATCGCCGCCCCTTGGCCGACCGGGCCCGCAGTGCGGTGTTTTCCTCAATCCCCGATGCTGTGCTGGTTTCGGGCCAGATCACGGGCGAGGCGGCCGAAATGGCGGATCTTGAGGCAGTGAAAAAGGCGCTGCCCGATACGCCCGTTCTTGCCAATACCGGGGTCAAACACGCGACCATCGCCGATGTGTTGCATGTGGCCGATGGCTGTATCGTCGGATCGGCGCTTAAGGTTGACGGCCATACATGGAATGCCATCGACCCGGCCCGCGCGGATGATTTCATGGCCCTTGCCCGCGCCGCGCGTGGGGGGCGGTGATGCACGACCGGTTGCAACAAAACCTCTGCGATCTGATGCTGACCCCCGGCCTCTCGGGGCATGAGGCGCGCGTGGCGGCCCTTATTCGCGCCCGCTTGCCCGATGCCACGCCCGCGCCGCGCATTGACCGCATGGGCAACCTTGTTTTGAGCCTTCAGGGCGATGCCAAGCGCCCCTCGGTGATGCTTTTCACCCATATGGATCAGCTTGGCTTCTTCGTGCGCAAGATCGAGGTGGATGGGCTGATCCGGGTGGAGCGTATGGGCGGCGTGCCCGAACGCGCCCTGGCCGCACAGCCAGTCCTGTTATGTGTGGGCGAGGGGCGCGATGTGGCGGGGATCATCACCAACAAATCCCATCACGCGACCACGCCTGATGAGAAGTTTCAGGTTCTCAAAACCGCTGAGATTACCATAGACACCGGCCACGGCTCCAAATCCGCGGTCGAGGCGGCCGGTATCCGTATCGGCACCCCGGTTGTTTACCAGCCCCGCGTGCTGCCCCTTGCCAATGGCCGGATCGCCGGTACCTCGGTTGATGACCGCGCCGGATGTGCTGTGCTGATCGAGGTGGCCCATGCCTTGGCCAAAGCAGGCCCCAACCGCCCGACCGTTCATCTGGTTTTTTCGGTTCA
>JBAUHP010000158.1:0-8223 GCA_049680345.1 Albidovulum sp.
CCGATCTGATGGCCGGGCTTGGCTATAAGGGCGAACGCGGTGAACGCGAAAAGGTCAAGGCCGCACCGGTGGCCGCACCCGCGCCCGAAGCGGGCGCCGTTGTCAATCCGATCCCCGAAGAAGAGACTGCCCTTCAGGCCGAGCCAGAGGCAGAGGCTGCGGCAGAGGTAGAGCTTGAGGTGTTTTACACTTTCACCTGGGCACCTAAACCGCGCCCAAGGCCAGAACGCGGCCCGCGCCGCGACAGCGCGCCCCGTGACGGTTCCGGGCGTGACGGTTCCGGGCGTGCCGGTTCCGGCCGCGATGCTTCTGCCCGTGAAGGCGCGCCAGCCGATGGCGGCGAAAAGCGCGACGGCGGTAAGACGCGCGGTCCGCGCCGCGACCGCGATGGCACCAAATCCGATGGCCCGCGCCGCGATGGCGGCAAGCCCGCCCATAAGAAGGGCGGCAAACCGCAAGGTCGCGACGATCAGCCCCGCAACTTTGAAGCGCGCGCGCCCAAGAAGTCTGACCGGATCGACCCCGACAACCCGTTCGCCGCCGCCCTCATGGGGCTGCGCGACAAGATCTGAGCCGGGCCGCATTTGGTTGAAGATGGGCGCATAAGGCTGGATAAATGGCTCTGGCAGGCACGGTTCTTCAAGACCCGCGGCCTGTCAGCAGAACAGATCACCGCCGGCCATGTCCGCGTGAACGGCGCAAAGACCCGCAAGATCGCGCATAGCGTCAGGCCGGGCGATGTGATTACCTTCGTTCAGGCCAAACAATTGCGCATCGTCTCTGTCCTTGCATGTGGCACCCGGCGCGGACCGGCCAGCGAGGCGCAAGCGCTTTACCGGGACGAAGATGGCGAAAACACCGTGCCGCCGGAATGATGTTCCACCGGCATCGCCGCCGTTGAACAGTGGACTTTCCGATATAGGGCGTCTTGAATGATCGCGCATCTGGGTCTAGGTAGCGCCAAGAAGCGAAGTGACCGGGACCCAACCGATGACCTATATCGTCACCGATAATTGCATTGCGTGCAAATACACCGATTGCGTGGAAGTCTGTCCGGTGGATTGCTTTTACGAAGGCGAGAATATGTTGGTCATTCATCCCGATGAATGCATTGACTGCGGCGTATGCGAACCCGAATGCCCCGCCGACGCGATCCGCCCCGATACAGAGCCGGATATGGATAAATGGGTCGAATTCAATCGCAAATATTCCGAAGCCTGGCCGGTGATTACCCAGCGCAAGGATCCCTTGCCCGAGGCCGAGGCCCGCGACGGCGAGACCGAGAAGCTTGATAAATACTTCTCGGAAACCGCAGGCACCGGGGATTGATCAGCCTCTGGCGCTGATTCGCCGCCATGGGGCGAAACACCAGGGTTCTTACCCTGCCATTGTCGGGCTAACTGCAAGCAATGTAGTGCTTCTTTCGGGTTTTGAGGGTGCAGATATCGCCATGCTTCCGGTAAGGCGGTTTTTCTGTTATAATGCCTTTACAAATGGATGAGGGCACCCAAAAAGCCGCCGCTTGCATCAGGCACAGGGCGGTCTTTTCGACGAGAAATGCGAACTGTAACCGAGGCGTTTTGCCGTCGGAAAAGTTTTTGCGTTGTTGTATCGGGTATGGCGTAAGGAAATGACTGAATGACCAAAACCAAAAGAGCAGATTTTCGCCCAAATGACTTCGTGGTTTACCCTGCGCATGGCGTAGGCAAGATCATGGCTGTCGAAGAGCAAGAGATCGCCGGGCTGAAGCTGGAGCTGTTTGTCATCTCGTTCGAGAAAGACAAGATGACCTTGCGCGTGCCCACCCACAAAGCCACCGACATCGGGATGCGGCAATTGTCGTCGCCCGATCTGGTGACCAAGGCGCTTGAAACCCTCAAGGGCAAAGCCAAGGTCAAGCGGGCCATGTGGTCGCGCCGTGCGCAAGAATATGAACAGAAGATCAACTCGGGTGATCTGATGGCAATCGCTGAAGTGGTGCGCGATCTGTTTCGCACCGACGACCAGCGCGAACAAAGCTATTCCGAACGCCAGCTTTATGAAGCGGCACTTGAACGCCTGACCCGCGAAGTGGCGGCCGTATCGGGCGTTGATGAGGCCGGCGCGCAAAAGCGCGTGGATGACATGCTGGTCACCCGCGCCGCGTAAGGTTGCGTTGATCGAAGATCAGGGCCGTGGTGGTAACGCCGCGGCCTTTTTCTATTTGTTTGCGTCGGGTTCGGGATCGGGCTCGGCAGCCGCGGCCCGGGTTTCGGAAAAGCGGGCCACAAGGGCGGTTTCCAGCTCTCGGTTCAGCTCTTTGGCGCGGGCGACATAGGCGGCATTCTTGCCCTCGGGTACGCCGGGTTTCCATACTTCGGCCAGATCCCGTACCGCGGCGCGATCAAGCTGGAAGAACAGGGTTTCAAGTTCGGAGGCCTCATGTTCGGTAAGCCCGACATTTTCCAAGACATAGCGCCCGACCCGAAGGCTCGAATCGAAATATTCGCGCACGATGTCGTCAGCCCCGGCGCGGTACAGCTCAAACACATGTTCGCGGTTGCGCGCACGCGCGATGATATGCAGATCCGGGCGCTGTTCACGCGCATAGCGGACAAGTTTCAGCGACGCGTCGCGACCGTCAAAACAAACCACCAGTACCTTCGCGGTTGCAAGACCGGCCGCGCGCAACAGCGCCGGGCGGGTCGGGTCGCCGACAAAACCCTTGAAGCCGAACTGGCGCAACAGGCGGATGGTTTTAGGGTCTTGATCCAGCACCGTCGTCTTGAAACCCGACATGGTCACCATCCGGTTGACGACCTGCCCGAAACGACCGACCCCCGCGATAATGATCGGCTGCTGGTCATCAATCTCATCATCCGCAACCGCAGCCGCCGGATCCGCCAAGCGGCGGCTTAGCTTTTCATGCAGCAAGAAGAACAGCGGCGTCAGCAGCATCGACATCGCGATGACCAGCAACAAGGTCTGCGCCGTCGTCTGTGGCAGCAGGCGCTGCGCGATCGCAAATGAGGTCAGCACAAAGCCAAATTCACCCGCCTGCGCCAGCCCCAGCGTGAAAAGCCAGCGGTTGCGCCCCTTCAGGCCAAAAATCCGGCCCAGAATGTACAAGATTGCACCCTTGACCAGCATCAAGGACAGCGTCAGCAAGATGATCTTCAGCGGCTTGGACAGCAACAGCTCCAGATCCATCCCGCTGCCGACGGTGATGAAGAAAAGCCCAAGTAACAGGCCCTTGAACGGTGCGATATCCGATTCAAGTTCATGCTTGAATTCAGAGTTGGCAAGAACCACGCCCGCCAAAAACGTCCCCAACGCGGGCGACAGGCCCACCAGCAACATCAGGGCCGCGATGCCAACCACGATGCACAAGGCAAAGGCGGTCTGAATTTCGCGCAATCGGGCAGCATGCACATAGCGGTAGACAGGGCGCACAAGGAAATGCCCGGCCAGAACCACCATCGCCACGGCGCCCAAAGTCACAAGCGTGACACCCCAGCCCGGAAGGTTGTTGATCAGGCTCAGGGCGCCGGATTCGCTGCGCTCAAACTCGGCCAGCAACCGCGCGCCGGGCAGGGCCAGAAGCGGCAAGAACGCCAGAATCGGAATGACTGCAATATCTTGCATCAACAGCACCGAAAATGTGCTGCGCCCGCCCGGGGTTTGGATAAGCCGCTTTTCGGTCAGGGTCTGCAAGACGATCGCCGTCGATGACAGCGACAGCGTCACCCCGATTGTCAGCGCCACCCGCCAATCCAGATGCAGCGCCAGCGAGATGGCGAAGATGACCAGCGTGGTGACGGTAATTTGCAGCCCGCCAAGCCCCAAAAGCTTTTCGCGCATCGCCCAAAGCGCCTTCGGCTCCAACTCCAGCCCGATCAGGAACAACATCAGTACCACGCCAAATTCCGCAACATGCTGAAGATCGGCGGTTTCGCTGCTGACAAGGCCCAGGACCGGCCCGATGATGATACCGGCCGCCAGATAGCCCAAGACCGACCCAAGCCCCAATCGCGTCGCCAGAGGCACCGCAATGACCATGGCCAGAAGGTAAAGCGTTGCTTGAAACAGGATGGCGTCCATCTTGGCCTTTCAGATCGGCAGGGGGGCGTCGGGTTTAAACTGGTCCATCACGATCTGGCTTTGCACCCGGGCGACGGCGGGGTGGGCAAGCAGAACCTGATGAATCAATCTGTTCAGATCGGGCAGACCTTCACAATAGACCCGTAAAAGATAATCCGCATCCCCGGTCAGCGTCCAGGCGCTCACAATTTCAGGTTGCAGCCCGATAAGACGTGAAAATGCCGCAGAGGTTTCGGCCCCGTGACGGGTCATCTGAACCTGCACGAAGGCCTGTACATGCAGCCCCAGCCGCAGCGGGTCAAGCCGGGCCGCATAACCCTTGATCAGCCCCATTTCCTCAAGCCTTTGGCGACGCCGGCCCGCTTGACTGGCGGAAAGCCCAAGTGCCTCGCCAAGTTCTTGTGCCGTCAGATGCGCATTGCGCTGCAATGCCGCCAAAAGGCGCGAATCTGTGTCATCAACTGCGGTGCGGGTTTCATGCATGATACCCGTACATATCACGACTTCGCCGCGTATTGCAGTGAAAAATTTGTAAAAATGCGCAATTTATGCATCGATTCTGCGCTATTTTCGGTGAAACGCTTGCCGAAGGAAATATTATGGGCCCATTCCCCCATTCCGCCCCGAAATCGAAAATCTCGGCCGCAAACCCGGCGGGGACCGATGGCTTTGAATTTGTCGAATTCGCCCATCCCGAACCTGAAGAGCTGCGCCGGCTTTTCGCGCGCATGGGCTATGTGATGACCGCGCGCCACAAGACCCGCGCGATAGAGCTTTGGCAGCAAGGCGATATCACCTATATCCTCAACGCCGAGCCAAACAGCCATGCGGTGCGTTTTGTGGCCGAACATGGCCCCTGCGCGCCCTCAATGGGCTGGCGTGTCGTCGATGCGCAAAAGGCCTTCGATCATGCGGTGGCGAAGGGCGCTGTGGCTTATTGTGGGGATGACAAGGCGCTTGATATCCCCGCAATCATCGGTATCGGCGGATCGCTTATTTATTTTGTCGATCAATATGATAGCGCCAATCCTTACGACGGTGCATTCGATTGGCTGGCCACCCCAAAACCACAGGGCGTCGGCTTTTACTACCTCGATCACCTCACCCATAATGTCCACAAGGGCAATATGGATAAGTGGTTCGATTTCTACAGCCGGATCTTCGGTTTCAAACAGATCCGCTTTTTCGATATCGAGGGCAAATTTACCGGGCTGCACAGCCGTGCGCTTACCTCGCCTTGTGGCCGTATCCGCATTCCGATCAACGAAGATCGCGGCGACAAGGGCCAGATCGTCGAATATCTCAAACGCTATAACGGCGAGGGGATTCAGCATATCGCCGTCGGCGCAGAAGATATTTATGCCGCCACCGATGCCATCCATGATCGCGGCCTGCGCTTCATGCCCAAACCGCCCAAAGCCTATTATGAGCTTAGCAAGACCCGTGTCACCGGCCATCAAGAGCCGCTTGATCTGATGGAAAAGCACGGCGTTTTGATCGACGGCGAAGGCGTGGTTGATGGCGGCGAGACGCGCATTCTTTTGCAGATATTCTCAAAAACCGTGATCGGCCCGATCTTCTTTGAATTCATCCAACGCAAAGGCGATGATGGCTTTGGCGAGGGGAATTTCAAGGCGCTGTTCGAATCGATCGAGGCCGATCAAATCGCGCGCGGGGTGCTAAGCGCGGGGGACGCGGCGTAAAGGGCCGCTGCCCTCAGGCCTTGTTCAGCAGCTTCAAGACAACCGTCTTGCCGTTCTTGACATAGCTGAGCTGGTTGTCGCCGATGGCGGCGACCTTGCCACCATCAAGGCGGTCGCCCAGTTTGACCTTCACGTAACGACCATTGGGCATACGCACCAGCGCCCGCCGGCTGGAAGAGGCGCCATAAATGCCGATCAGATTGATCTTTCCCAGGTCAATTGCATTGGCGATGGTTGCATTCTTGGTCACGGTTCTGGTGGTGGGGATGTTTGGCACACCGCCCTGAAGTTCCGGCTCGTCAATCTCTTCGTTCGCAGTTGATGCTTGCGGTGCGGCGGCGGCAACCGTGCTTTGGGCCTCCGCAAGGGCGGCATTGACCGCAGATTGGTCGATGCTGATCGCGGCTGCCGCTGATGCCGCCGCGACCCGGGTGAGCAGGCTTTGGGGCCGTGCCGCCGGGGTGCGCGAACTTGCAACGGCCAAAACCGACGGGGCAAGAAGGGCGGCTTGCGCCGCCTCGGCTTCGGCGCGCGCGGCAGAGGCGGCTGCATCGGCGACGGCTTCGGCTTGTTGTTTGCGCGCCGCAGTCCTTGCGACCACGCTTGCCGGGCGGGCGCGGGGCTGGCGCGCGGCGTGGCGCGGATCGACGGGGGGGGCAAGGGCTGCGTCAACTGCATCCGCAATTGCTGTGTCAGGGCCCGTATCCGGTGTGGTGCCTGTCGCCTCTGCGGGCGGCAATGCGGCATCATCTTCGGGCAAAGGCAACGCAGGCAGCAAGCCTTCGGGGCGCGCGCGCGGTTTCTTGCCGCGCAGGGCTTCGCCGGTCTGCGGGGTCAGGGCGGCCGGGCGTACAAGCGGCAGGCGCGGTGGTTTACCGGCAAACAAGGTGAAGCCGTCTGGCGTCAAGACCCCGTCAGGGGTTGCGACGATCAGCCCATCGGCGTCGTAGCGCAGCAAGGATCCGTAGGGCACAGGTGCTGGTGGTGGGGCAGGTGGTGCATCGCCCGCCAGACCGTCCGTCGCGGGAAGAATGGCCCCCTTCGCCACGACCGGCGCGTCATCTGCCGCGAATTCAGGTGTGTTCCCGGTGGCGCCACCATCTGCGACCATCGCTGGCGATGCGGTTGCGACCGTAGGTAGCGGCAAGTCCTTGGCCGAAGCGCGCGACGCGCTTGCGGGTGCGATTTCAGCTGCGACTTCAGCTGTGGTGGCGGTGATGTCTTCTTGTGCCTCGGGATTAGTCGCGGGCGCGCCTTGCACCAAGGGTTCAAGCTCGGGCGTGGGGGCCGCCGGGGCGGGAACCGCCGCTGCAAGCTCGGCCTGGCTGGCCGGTTGGGTCGCTTGCGCAGGCTCTGCGGGCACGGCGGCAAGCGTGTCGGTTTGGGGCACCGCTGGCGCGCCAAAGAAAAACATGAACCAAAGTACCACCGCCGCAAGCGACAGAACCGCCGCCGCCGCAAGCATATGGGTGCGGCCAAGCGCAGCGGCCCAACCAAATGCGCCATGCCTGACGGTAGCCGCCTGGTTGGGCTGTGGCGCGCGGTTTGTTGATTCGGCGGGTCTGCGATACCGGGGCTCTGTCACCCTTGGCAGGGTAGGGCTATAGGCGTTTGTTCTTGATTGCCCGGATCCCTGGCCCGTTCCGGTGGCTGTACCGACAGCCGCACTGGTGGCCGCAGGCTGATGCGTCGCCACTGCGCCAAGGCGCGGGGCCTTGCCCTCGCGGTCGTCGGAGTGCTTGCCAAAGCGCGGCTCAATCCCCGCAACCCGGCGCCCCTCTTTGCCAGCAGGCCCCGGTGGGCGGCGGCTTTGAAACACGCCCGCCGTGGTCGAAGTCCCGGTCGTTGCGGTATCTTCGGTCAGATCGCCAAAGGCGGTGATCCGTGGCCCCGGGGTATCACCTTCACCATCCGCCTCATGTGCATTTTCAGCCTCGGGCGGTCCGTCAATCTCAGAATCGGGTTCAGATTCTGTATCAGATGCGCCCGCCGCCACCGCAGGCGCGCTGTCTTGACCGCCCTCATCTTCACCACCCTCATCGTCAATCGCGATGAACGGGGCTTCGTCCAATTCGGGGGACACTACGGGGGGCGTTTCGGCGGGCGTTTCGGCAACAGCCGTGATCTCTGGCTCTGATGCGCCCAATTCCGAAATGCCCGGTTCCGAAATACCGGGTTCAAAAACAGCTTCCTCAGAGATGCCGGGGTCTTGCATCTCGGGCGCGTCAGCTTGGGGCAGGGCGGGGCTGTCGCCCAACAGTTCCGCAACCGAAATCGGCTCAGGCACAGGCGGATCAGCAATGGTCGCCTGATCTGCCGCCTGATCTGGCGCCTGATCTGGCGCATCGGTCACGCTGTCATCTATGATCCAAACCGGGTCTTGATCGCGGTCAAGCCTTGCGCCGCGTGGCATATGGGCGGCGGCACGGCTGGTCAGGCC
>JBAUHP010000159.1:0-6831 GCA_049680345.1 Albidovulum sp.
AAATGATTGATCGTTTTCATAATGCGTTTAGGCAACGAACCCGCTAAGCATGGGTTCCACAGGGCTCAAGGGTTTCGATTTCATGGCGGTAACATTGAAAGAGGTTGCAAAGCTTGCCGGGGTTTCCCGGTCTGCTGTATCGCGCACTTTCACGGATGGGGCTTCGGTTTCCGACAAGATGCGGCGCAAGGTCGAAAAGGTTGCGCGCGAACTGGGCTATTCCCCCAATGCGCTTGCCTCATCCTTGACCACCGGGCGCACCAAGTTGATCGGCCTTGTCTCCAACAACTTCCACAATCCGGTGTTCTTGGAGGTGTTCGATCTGTTTACGCGCGCCCTTCAGGATCGCGGGCTAAGACCTCTGCTTGTCAATCTGACGGATGAGGCGGACCCCGAAAATTCATTGCGCATGTTACGCCAATATTCGGTGGACGGCGTCGTGGTGGCGTCATCGACCCTGCCACCGGGCTTTGCCAAGGCGTTTCGCGATTCGGGCGTGCCGGTCGTGCATTCCTTTGGGCGCTACTCTGCGGCACCGCAGGTTCATGTGGTCGGGATCGACAATATTGAATGTGGTCGCATGGCGGCCCGAACATTGATCGCGCGCGGCTATGATCATGTGGCTTTTCTGGGGGGTCCGGAAAGTGCAACCTCGACCCAAGATCGCCACGCGGGCTTTGCCTCGGAAATTGCAGCGCACCCGTCGATCAAACTGTCGCATTCCTTCGCCAATGCCTATTCGTTCGATGCCGGGCGGCGCGAGATGCTGCGCCTTTTGGCCGACACCCCGGCCCAGGCCTATTTCTGCGGTGACGATGTTTTGTCGATCGGCGCGCTTTCGGCCATTGCCGACAGCGGCCTGTCGGTTCCTGAAGACATCGGCATCATCGGGCTGAATGACATGGAAATGGCCGGGTGGGAAAGCATCAACCTGACCACCATACATCAACCGATCCAACAGATCGTGCTGTCTTCGATCGAGCTTATCGTCTCTATGCTGGAAGATCCTGGCCGCTATCCGGAGGCCCGCATCTTCCCATGCTTCGTCGTCGAACGCGGAACCTTGCGCCCCGTGGTGAAGGATCACCCGCGTCAGTAATCGACGCGGGCTGACACCAATCTAGCGAAACATCGGCGGGCGGGCATCGACCCATACACCGTTCTGCTTTCCGCTTTGCGCCACTGCAAACACCGCCGCCATTGACCGCAAACCATCTTCGGCCCTTGGATAAAGATTTGCCGCAGGGTCCATCGAACGCCCGTCTTTCGCGGCCCAAATCGCCTCGGCCAGATCGCTGTAGATATTGGCGAAAGCCAAGGGCATTCCTTCGGCATGGCCAATGGTGACACGGCTGGTGCGATCGGCCTCGGGGCTTAGCCCCGCCTCGCCACGCTCTATCACCTGCAACCTTTGGCCCAACGGCATCCAGTAAAGCTGATTGGGTTGCTCTTGCGCCCAGCGCAGGCCACCCTTTTCGCCGTAAACCTCAAGCGTCAGACCATGCTGACGCCCGATCGCGATTGAACTTGTCCAAAGACGCCCCACGGTTCCGCCATCCATGCGAAAACTGACCATGGCGTCGTCTTCCAACTGTCGGCTTTCGATACAACTGACGGTATCCGCAGAAAGCCTCGACACCTCTTGGTTCACGACGAAAGACGCCATATGCAGCGCGTGAATACCGCAATCCGCGAATTGGGCAGAGACCCCCGCCTGCGCCGGATCATAGCGCCAGCGCACGCGCGGATTATCCATATCCGCCGCGTCAGCATGGTGCCCATGGGCAAATTCGGCCTTCACCAGACGGATCTTGCCCAGATCACCGCGCGCCACCATTGCCCGCATATGCCGCACCAGCGAATAGCCGGAATAGCCGTAGTTGACCGCACAAATGCGCCCAGTCGTCCTGGCGATCCGGACGATTTCTTCGCCTTCCTCAACGCTCATGGTCATGGGTTTTTCGCACAAGACGTGAAACCCATCTTCAAGAAAGGCCTTGGTGATTTCAAAATGCGTCGCATTCGGTGTCGCAACCGTGACGAGATCAACCCGGTCGGCGCGGCCACGTTCGCCCGCCAGCATTTCTTGCCAATCGCCATAGGCACGGTCTGCGGCAAGGCCAAGCCGCTGCCCATATTCGCGCCCCGCCTCTGGTCGGTGATCCAGCGCGCCGGCTACAAATTCGAACGCCCCATCAAGCCCCGACCCCAAGCGGTGCGCCGGCCCGATCTGGCTGCCCTCACCGCCACCGATCATGCCCCATTTCAGTTTTTTCATGGCCGAAAATCCCTAGTTAAAGCCAATAGATTCAAGATATTCACGGTTTTTTTGCGCATCACCCACAGGGTCGGGATCAAGCGTTGGGTCGCAATCTTGCTCCACCGTGCACCACCCTTTGAACCCAGCGTTCAACAACACCTGCCGCACGGCGCCAAAATCAACATCCCCATCGCCAAGCGTGCAAAAAATCCCCTGACCACAGGCATCGTAGAACCCGGTGCGTTTGGCGATGACATCGGCCTTCACCTTGGGTGAGATATCTTTGAAATGCATGTAGGAAATTCGGTCGATGTGGCGCCGCATGAAGGCAACCGGGTCGAACCCCGCATAGGAATGGTGGCCTGTATCGAAACAGATCTTCAAGATATCCTTGTCCACCTCGCCCAGCAGACGTTCCAATTCAGGCTCGAAATCCATGAAACCTGCGGCATGGGCGTGAATGCCCACGGTCAGCCCATATTCCTCAGCCCCCATCCGCGCCACTGTCGCGATACGCTCACGAAATGCCGCCCATTCCGCACTGTCCATCTGCTCGGCCTCATCGGCACGACCTGCGGTAGGTGCGCGCCGTGGTGAGATCGAGTCAATCAAGACAAGATGTTGCGCCCCGTGTGCCTGAAGCGCCTTGCAGGTGCGCACTGCGGCGTCCATCACATCGGCCCAAGCGTCCGGGTCATGAAAGGCGCGAAAAACCACCCCGCCAATCAATTCCAAGTCAGCCTCAGCCAGCGCATCGGCCAGTTTGGCGGGATCTTCGGGCATGAAGCCTACCGGCCCAAGTTCAATCCCCTTATATCCGGCAGCGGCGCAATCCTTCAGCACCGATTGCCAGCTTGGGTTGCGCGGATCATCCGCAAACTCCACCCCCCAAGAACACGGCGCATTCCCAATCTTGATTGTCATTCCGAAACCTCTTCAATTCTCAAAATGATTTGACGTCTTGCCATGCCGCGTCATTCGACGAAGCCATGACCGCCGCGATAACGCGGTTAACCTCCATACCGTCCCGGAAGGTTGGCCATACCGGTTTGCCGGTCTCTATGGCGGTCAGAAAATCCCGTGCTTCGATGATGATCTGGTCTTGATAGCCCGTGCCATGCCCCGGCCCCTGGCAAAACGGCAGATAGTCGGGATGGGTCGGGCCCGTCAGGATCTTGCAAAACCCCCGCGTCGCCTCTGGCCCGTCCATACGGTAAAGCCAGATCGCATTTTGATCTTCTTGATCAAAGCGGATGGCACCTTTGGTGCCGGTGATTTCATAGGCGTAGCCCATTTTTCGACCTGTCGCGATCCGGCTGAAATACATCTGCCCCATGGCCCCGCCTTCGAACCGGCACATCATCTGCGCATGATCGTCGTTGGTGACGGTGCCGCCGGGGCGGTTGGTGTGAACCGTCTCAACCATGGCCATCACCCGCGCAATCGGACCAAGCAGCGCCAAGGCTGCATTTATCATATGCGGGGCAAGATCCCCGACCGTGCCATTCGCATCACCGGTGGTGCGCCAGGTGGCAGGTGCTGCGGGGTCGGCATAGAAATCTTCGGTATGCTCACCGCGAAACCAGGTCACATCGCCGATCGCGCCCTCTGCAAGCAGTTTGCGGGCGAATTGGCTGGCCGGTGTGCGGATATAGTTGAAGCCCACCATGTTGGCCGCGCCAGAGGCCTCTGCCGCAGCAACCATGGCGCGGCTGTCTGCCAGCGAAGCCCCCAGCGGCTTTTCGCAAAAGACCGGCTTGCCAAGCGCAAAAGCAGCCTCGGCCACGGCACGGTGGGTGTCTTGCGGTGTGGCGATGATGATCGCCTCGACAGCCGGGTCATTCACCAGAACCTGCCAATCATGCGTGGCGCGGTTGAACCCATATGCGTCACGATACCTGTTGGCGCTTTGCGGCGTCGATGCGCAAACCATTTCCAGCCGGGGCCGCAAGCCGGTGTCAAAGACCGCGCCAACGGCCGACATGGCCACCGCATGCGCTTTGCCCATATAGCCGCCGCCGAGGATACCGATACCTATCTGTGTCACCAGAACCGCCCCTTATCAGTTTTTGATTTGCAACCGGTTGCAAACCTTGTATCTAGGGAATCAACGTCTCGCAAGCCGCATTCCGCGCCGCATTGTATTTTCTGCAAAGGTCCGCGCCACATGACAACATCGACCGACACCATCCGCCTGACCACCGCCCAAGCCATTGTCCGGTGGCTGTCGAACCAGTTCATCATGGTTGATGGGCAGGAGCTGCGCCTATGCGGCGGCGGGTTTGGCATCTTTGGTCATGGTAATGTCACCTGCCTTGGTGAGGCGTTGTATGACCTTCAAGATGAGCTGCCTCTTTATCGCGGTCAAAATGAACAAGGCATGGGTTTCGCGGCGGCAGGCTATGCCAAACAATGGCTGCGTCAGCGGTTCATGTTTTGCACCGCAAGTGCGGGGCCCGGCACCGCAAACCTGCTGACCGCCGCAGCACTTGCCCATGCCAACCGTTTGCCGATGCTGCTTTTGTGCGGCGACACATTCTTGACCCGCCTGCCCGATCCTGTGCTTCAGCAGATGGAAAACTTCCAAGATCCAACCCTTGGGGTCAATGATGCGTTCAAACCGGTCGTTCGTTACTGGGATCGCATCACCCATCCCGCGCAAGTCATCCAATCACTTCCCGCCGCGATAGCGACACTGCTTGACCCCGCCGATTGTGGGCCCGTGTTTTTGGGTCTGCCGCAAGATGTACAGGGCTGGGCCTATGATTTCCCAACCGTGTTTTTTGAGAAGAAACTGCACCGCATCCGCCGGGTAACGCCCGATACCGATGAGATTGCGGACGCGGCAGCCACCCTTGCGGGTGCCAAGCGCCCGATGATCATCGCAGGTGGCGGCGTGCAATATTCGCGCGCCGTGGCCGAGTTGACCGCCTTCGCCGAAACCCATCAGATCCCGGTGGTTGAAACCATCGCGGGGCGGGCGAACTTGCTGGCGACGCATCCGCTCAACATCGGACCGATCGGAGTTACCGGATCAGACAGCGCCAATACGATAGCCGCCGAGGCTGATGTAATCTTGGCCATTGGAACCCGCTTGCAAGACTTCACCACCGGATCATGGACGGCCTTCGCAAAGGACGCGCAGCTTGTCTCGGTCAACGCGGCCCGCCACGATGCGGGCAAGCACCGGTCGCTGCCCGTCGTCGGCGACGCCAAGTTGGCATTAGCCGCCCTGACCGAGGCGCTGGATTACACCGCCCCTGCGGATTGGGTGCATGCGGCACAAGACCATCGCAGCACTTGGGATGCCTATGTGGCCAAGAACGTAGCCTATGGGAACACCCCAAACTCTTACGCGCAGGCCATCGGCGTTGTGAACGATCTGTGCGATCCGCGCGACCGCGTGGTTGCGGCAGCAGGCGGCCTGCCGGCCGAAGTGACGGCCAATTGGCGCACGCTCGACATCGGTACGGTAGATGTCGAATTCGGATTTTCATGCATGGGTTATGAGATTTCGGGCGCATGGGGTGCGCGCATAGCCCAGTGCGAACAAGAACCCGACAAAGACACTATCGTTTTTGTCGGCGACGGGTCTTACATGATGATGAACAGCGATATCTATTCATCCGTGCTAAGCAAAAAGAAACTGATCATTCTGGTGCTTGATAACGGCGGCTTCGCAGTCATCAACAAGCTGCAAAACAATACCGGCAACCAAAGCTTCAACAACTTGCTTTCCGATTGCCCGACCATCCCTGCGCCGTTCCGGGTGGATTTTGCAGCCCATGCAGCAGCACAAGGCGCGGCTACCGAAACCGTGTCAGGCCCGGCTGAACTGGTCGAGGCTTTCAAGCGCGCCAAGGCCTCGGACCGCACGCATGTCATCGTGATGGCGGTCGATCCCTATGAGGGCTGGACAAACGGGGGACATACCTGGTGGGAGGTTGGCACACCCCAGGTTTCAAACAGTGAACAGGTGCGCCAAGCACATACCGACTGGGAAGCCAGCCGCCAAAAACAGCGCCGGGGCGTGTGATGGGCAGTTTGCTGGACGGCATCCGCAAGAACAATTTCGTGGTGTTCGGGCGCGCGGGGATGGACCTTTACGCTGATCCGGTCGGCACCAAGTCCGAACATGCCGACACGTTTCACGCCGATCTGGGCGGCTCTTCCGCCAATATCTGCGTGGGCCTGTGCAAACTGAACGCACTCGCGGCACTTGTCACCACGATATCTGATGATGCGGTTGGGCGGTTTTGCGTTAACCGCCTTCAGCATTACGGGGTCGACACCCGCCATATGCGCGCGGTCGGGGGCGAGGCACGCACATCGCTTGCCGTCTATGAAAGCGTGTTGGAGAGTTTCCAGAACGTCATTTACCGAAACGGCGCGGCGGATTTCCTTGTGACGGACGCCGACGTTGAACGGGTCGATTACAGCCACTATGGCGCCTTGATCACCGCAGGAACCGTCTTCGCAGCAGAGCCATCGCGCGGCTCTACCTTCAACGCCTTCGACAAAGCGCGAAAGGCCGGGCTGCCGATCATCTTCGATATCGACTACCGCCCCTA